>CALGRZ010000021.1 GCA_937880705.1 uncultured Alistipes sp. | reverse complement strand
ATCTTCTGTCCTCGCTCGATGGTAAACTCTGCATTGGCGAAGATGCGCTTCTGCCCGAAGGCCTTGCCCACACCCTTGATGTCGGCCACGATCTGTCCCGAGCGTGGCGCAGGCGGGAACTTGATGTTGAGCCTTGAGAGATCCTCCTCGTCAACCTCTATGCGCTCCAGCCTCTCGAGCTGCTTCACACGCGACTGCACCTGGTTGCTCTTCGTGGGCTTGTAGCGGAACTTCTCGATAAACTCCTCGGTCTTCTCGATCAGACGCTGCTGGTTCTGGTAGGCGGCCATCTGCTGGGCTCGTCGCTCGGCACGCAACTCGACAAACTTCGAGTAGGGCACCTTGTAGTCGTATATCTTACCCAGCGAGAGCTCTACGGTGCGCGTAGTCACATTATCCAGAAAGGCACGGTCGTGCGATATGAGCAGCACTGCGCCATTGTAATTTTTGAGGTACTCCTCGAGCCACTGTATACTCTCGATGTCGAGGTGGTTGGTGGGCTCGTCGAGCAGGAATATCGAGGGGCGACGCAGCAGCAGCTTGGCAAGCTCGATACGCATGCGCCAACCTCCCGAGAACTCGCGCGTGGGTCGCTCGAAGTCCGAGCGTTTGAAGCCCAGACCCAGCAGCGTGCGCTCGATGTCGGCCTCGCGGGTGTCGCCACCAAGGATGTGGTAGCGGTCGTTGGCTACGTTGAGGCGGTGTATGAGCTCCTCGTACTCCTTCGACTCGTAGTCGGTGCGTGAGGCTATCTCGGTTGTCAGACGCTCGATGTCGGCCTCGATGCGCAGTACCTCGTCAAAGGCCTTGGCAGTCTCGGCAACAAGCGTGGTGGTATCGGCCACGCGCATCTGCTGTGGCAGGTAGCCTATGGTGCACTCGCCGTTGATGGTCACCGAACCCTCGGTGGGCTGCTGCTCGCCGGTGATGACACGCAGCAACGTGGTCTTACCCGCACCGTTCTTGCCTACAAGGCCGATGCGATCCTTGGGGTTGATCAAAAACGAGACACCGTCGAAGAGTGTCCAGCCACCATAGCTTATCGTGAGGTTGTCAAGAGATATCATACTATGAGTTAAGCATATCTATAATTGCCTGCTCGGGGCTCTCTGCACCAAACACAGAGCTACCTGCAACCAAGGCCTCGGCGCCGGCATCGAAGAGCAGGCGTGAGTTGGCTGCCGAGATGCCGCCATCGACCTCGATAATCACACTCTCCAGGCCACGCTCGCGCTTCAGGGCGTCGAGATACTCGCACTTGCCTATTGCCGAGGGCATGAACTTCTGACCTCCGAAGCCGGGCTCAACGCTCATCACAAGGATGAGGTCAACCTTGTCGATCCACTTGTCAAGCACCTGGGGCTCGGTGCCGGGCTTTATCGAGATGCCGACCTTGGCACCGGCCTTGCGGATAAGGTCGATGCACTCGTCAATATGCTCCGTTGCCTCATAGTGGAAGGTGACATAGTCGGCACCTGCCTCCACAAAGCGGGTCACATACTTCTCCGGCGATGTGATCATCAGGTGCACGTCAAGAACCTTCGATGTAGCCTTGCGCATGGGCTTCATCAGCGGGAAGCCAAACGATATGTTGGGCACGAAGACACCATCCATAACATCGACGTGTACCCACTCGGCCTGTGAGCGGTCGAGCATCTTGATGTCGCGTTCGAGATTTCCGAAGTCGGCAGAGAGAACCGACGGAGCAATAATTCGTTTCATTGGTATGTAGTTTTTGGGTTCGTTGCTTAATAACGGACAAATTTACAAAATTTGTTTCAAATAACTATCCATATTATGCGAATTGTTTAGTATCTTTGTAAGAAAATAGAGTTAAAACCTAAATTTTGGAGATATGATAGGATATGTCGTCGCTATATCGGTGCTTGTTGTGGTGGTTGTCGTCATCGCCATCATGTGGTGGCGCAGCAGTCGTGAGAAGGGCAATCGCATTGAGCTCCTGGAGCAGGAGGTCGAGCGCGCACATGGCCAGCAGCAGATGCTCAACGCCTCGTTGGTCGAGGCGCGTGTGGCCTGTGCCCGTGCCGAGAGCGAGCGCGAGGCACTGCAACGCAGCATCGCCGAGCAGCGCAACGAGCGCGAGAAGGATGAGCAGAGGATGAAGAACGAGTTTAAGAATCTGGCCAACGAGATCCTCGGCAGCCATACCCGCGATCTGCGACAGACAAATCGCGATTCGATAGACCTTCTGCTCAAACCCTTCAAGGATAATATCACCGAGTTCAGAGAGCGTGTCGAGCGTATCTATGCAGCCGAAAACGAGCAGCGCGGAGCACTCAAAAACGAGTTGGATAACCTGCTGAAACTCAATATGCAGATGACCTCGTCGGCGGCCAACCTCACGGATGCACTGAAGGGCAACAGCAAGGTGCAGGGCGACTGGGGCGAGGCCTACCTCGAGACCATCCTCGAGAGTACCGGTCTGGTGCGTGGCATACACTACCATGTACAGCAAAATTTCAAGGATGACCAAGGGGCCAACGTGCGACCTGATGTGGTTTTATCGCTACCCGAGCAACGCTCCATAGTCATCGACTCGAAGGTGTCGCTCACGGCCTATGTCCGCTATGCGGAGGCCGAGACCGATGTGGAGCGTCGTCAGGCCATGGCCGAGCATGTGCAGTCGGTAAGGAAGCATGTGCAGGAGCTCTCGGCCAAGGAGTACCAGAAGCTGGTCAGCTCGCCCGACTTCGTGATCATGTTCATACCCACCGAGCCGGCCTTCCTCGAGGCCCTGAAGAGCGATAACAGCATCTGGGCCGATGCCTACGCCCGTAAGGTTATAATCTCCTCGCCCACAAACCTCTTTGCGCTGCTTAAGATGGTGGGCGATATGTGGCGTCGCGATGCGCAGAGCAAGAACCAGGCAGAGATCGTCGATAAGGCCACGAAGCTCTACGACCAGCTTGTCGCCTTTACCGATAGTCTGGAGGGTGTCGGCAAGGCCTTGGACGTGGCGCGCGAGAGGTACGACGATGCCTACAAACGCCTCTCGACGGGTAACAACAACATTGTCCGTCTCGGTGAGCGTCTTAAGCGTCTGGGGCTGCCCACCAAGAAGCAGCAGTCACAGAGGGCTTTGGCTGCGGCCGACACCGACGAGGAGGAGTAGGCGGGGGTGTAAACTTTTTTTTGGTTTTCAAAAATATTTTTATACCTTTGTTAGTTAGTTAAACGTAAACGAAGAATAAACTAAACCTACAATAACAAAAATGAACAAAGACTTACAGATTTTTGACCTGATCGCCGAGGAGCGTTCACGTCAGATGAAGGGCATCGAGCTTATCGCATCGGAGAACTTCGTGAGCGACCAGGTTATGGCCGCTATGGGTTCGGTATGTACCAACAAGTACGCCGAGGGTTATCCCGCAGCACGCTACTATGGCGGTTGCGAGGTTGTCGACAAGATTGAGAATTTGGCTATCGAGCGCATCTGCAAACTCTACGATGCCGAGTATGCCAATGTTCAGCCTCACTCGGGTGCCCAGGCCAATATGGCAGTCTTCTTTGCAGTGCTGAAGCCGGGTGATACCTTTATGGGTCTTGACCTCTCGCACGGTGGTCACCTCTCGCACGGCTCGCCGGTGAATATGTCTGGTCAGTACTTCAAGGCCGTAGGCTACAAACTTAAGGAGGAGACCGGCAATATCGACTATGACGAGATGGAGGCGTTGGCCTTGGAGCACAAGCCCAAGCTTATTATCGGTGGTGCATCGGCCTTCTCACGCGAGTGGGACTACAAGCGCATGCGCGAGATCGCCGATAAGGTAGGTGCTCTGCTGTTGGTTGATATGGCTCACACTGCCGGTCTTATCGCTGCCGGCCTTCTGGATAACCCCGTGAAGTATGCACACATCGTAACCTCTACCACCCACAAGACCCTGCGTGGTCCTCGTGGCGGTATCATCCTTATGGGCAAGGACTTCGACAATCCGTGGGGTCTTACCACACCCAAGGGCGTAGTGAAGAAGATGTCGCAGATACTCAACTCGGCTGTATTCCCCGGCATCCAGGGTGGCCCTCTGGAGCATGTCATCGCAGCCAAGGCTGTAGCCTTCGGTGAGGCTCTCACACCCGAGTATAAGGAGTACCAGAAGCAGGTGATGAAGAATGCCAAGGCTTTAGCCGAGGCTCTCACCAAGCGTGGCTATAAGATTGTGTCGGGCGGCACGGACAACCACCTTATGTTGGTCGACCTGCGCACCAAGTTCCCCGAGTTGACAGGTAAGCTCGCGGAGAAGTGCCTCGTGGCAGCAGACATCACCGCCAACAAGAATATGGTTCCCTTCGACTCTCGTTCAGCATTCCAGACCTCTGGTCTGCGCTTCGGTACCCCCGCCATCACCACCCGTGGTGTGAAGGAGGATAAGATGGACTACGTTGCCGAGCTTATCGACCGCGTGCTCTCTGATCCCGAGAACGAGGCCAATATCGCAGCTGTTCGCAAGGATGTGAACGCTATGATGTCGGAGTACCCCCTCTTCGCTTGGTAATCTCTTGTGATAGGCAGTAATCTGCGACACATCCTTAAAGTTAACCACCGAGGGCTGTACCTTTAGTACTATCCCCCGGTGGTTCCTTATTTACGATGTGCGACAGAAAGTCGGAAGCGGTCAAAGACCTTATGACCACTACGATTTTCATCCATCGTCTTAATCCGATAAATTATTGCTCATTTTTAATTAGTTGCAAAGGTGAAAGAGGTTATTGATTTTCTCTCCGACCTCCACGATAACAACAACCGTGAGTGGTTTCAGTCAAATAGACAACGCTATACGAGTGCACTGGCTCGACACAATGCCAATGTGGAGCATCTCGTGGAGCTTATCTCGCGTTTTGACCCTTCGGTCGAGGGGTTGAAGCTTGGCGACTGCACCTACCGCATATATCGTGATACGCGCTTCTCGAACGATAAGACGCCCTACAAGGACTTCTTCAGTGCCTTTATAGTGCGTGGTGGCAAGCGCAGTGGCTTTGCCGGCTACTATCTGCATATCTCGCCCAAGGGCCACACCTGGGGTGAGGGGTCGTTTATGGCCGTTGGCAATGTCTGCCCCGAGAGCTATGTGCTGCGCAGCATCCGCGAGGAGATCGAGGATAATGCACCTCTATTGATGGAGGATATCGAGGCGAGTGGCTTTACGCTGGATACCTCCAATTCGTTGAAGCGCACGCCCAAGGGCTTTAGCGTGGCACCGGAGTATGAGCACCTGCTGCGCATGAGGGAGATGTTGCTCGTTAAGCCACTCACAAGCGAGTGGTTTATGCAGCCCGACTGGTTGGAGCTCACGGCCGAGGCCTTCAGTCGCACACGCCCCTTTGTCGAGCGCATCAACCGCGCCATAGAGTACGCCTACGAGGAGTATCGCTAAAGAGGCTCTGTTATACAACTTCAACAGTGAGGGGGTGTCTCAACATATTGTTGGACACCCCCTCGTGTGTATAGTCGTTCGACGGTTGTTGATGTCAGCCACCACTATATTGGCTTGACGTGCTTGTGAGAATAGTTGTTTTGCATCTCGCGATGATGTCTTATGCGCCTTGTTGACTCAACAAAACCCTCGGCAAATACGCAGTAACCCTCAATGCTCCTTATAACAGGATACTCCTGCAATAAAATAGCCCGTCAAGTGATGAAAAGTAAATTCTTTTTACTATCTTTGCACGTCATATCTGCATATATGTAAATAAGGGCAGTTTATAAGTGAAGTTGTTGACCAATATAATCATCGAGTACCTGAAGCACAACAAGCGTCTTGTTGTGCCCAAGCTGGGTGCCTTTATCGTCAAGCGTCAGGGCGGCGAGATAATCTTCTCGGAGCTTATGCGTGGCGATGATGGTGTCCTGCGCTCGTTGCTCATGGCCTACGGCATGAAGGAGTTGGAGGCCAACGGTACCATCGACCGCATGGTCTTTGAGATACGCCACGCCGTGGGTAAGGGCGAGAGCTACCTGATCGAGGATCTGGGTGACTTCCGTCCCGGTGCCAACAACACCATAGTCTTCCGTCACCACCGCGAGCCTCTGGTCATAGGGGGTAACATCAAGCCGCCCGTGGAGACGCTCAACGACGAGAAGATCAAGATGCAGCGTATGCGCAAGCATCAGCCACAGCCCGCAGCTGACCATAAACGTCGCAGTCAGCGCGTCAAGGTTGAAGCTGTGCGCGAGCCGAGTGAGGATATAATGTCGATAACCAAGCCCGACAAGTATCTGCGTGGCTTGAAGTACGACCAGAAGAAGAACAAGAAGCGCGAGGAGGATCTCTTCCGCTCGACTCCGGAGCGACACACCACCCGCAACGTGCTGATGATGCTCATAGCAGCGATTATCGTAGGCATAGCCGGTTGGTTCGTATGGCAGGAGTTGAACAAGCCCGCCGAAGCTATGCTGCTGACCCCGGAGCTATCGGTTGAGAGTCCCGCGGAGGCCGCGGTGCCCGATACGCTTGTGATGCAGAGCGCAGTGCCCGAGCTGCAAGATACAACTACTACCCAAACCCTAAACCTCATAAACCAGTAACAGATGAGAGCAGAAGATCTACTTTCGGTAAAGCAACGATTTGGCATCATAGGTAATGCCGAGGCGTTGAACAATGCCCTGGAGGTCGCAATGCGTGTGGCTCCCACCGACCTATCGGTGCTGGTCACCGGCGAGAGTGGTGTGGGTAAGGAGTTCTTCCCCCAGGTCATACACGCCTACTCGGCCCGTAAGCATAAGAAGTATATAGCCGTCAACTGCGGTGCTATCCCCGAGGGCACTATCGACTCGGAGCTCTTTGGTCACGAGAAGGGCTCATTCACGGGAGCTATCGAGAGCCGCAAGGGCTACTTCGAGGAGGCCGATGGCGGTACCATCTTCCTCGACGAGGTGGGTGAGTTGCCCCTCTCTACGCAGGTGCGATTGTTGCGTGTCCTGCAGACGGGAGAGTTTATGCGTGTCGGCTCGGCCAAGGTGCAGAAGACCGATGTGAGGGTTGTCGCCGCAACAAACAACAACCTCATGCAGGCCATTGCCGAGGGCAGCTTCCGCGAAGACCTCTACTACCGTCTCAACACCGTGCCCATCGTTGTGCCGCCGTTGCGTGAGCGTAAGGGCGACATACACCTGCTCTTCCGCAAGTTTGCCAGCGATGTTGCCGTGCAGTACCGCATGCCGGCCATAAAGCTCGATGAGGGTGCCCGCGCCCTGTTGGAGAGCTACCACTGGCGTGGCAACATACGTCAGCTTAAGAACGTGGCCGAGCAGATCTCGGCCGTGGAGCAGAGCCGTGATATTACGGCCCAGATACTCAGACGCTACCTCCCCGAGGAGAGCTTCTCCTCGCCTATGACCTCGGCTCGAGGTGGCAGCTATGAGGATATGACCACCGAGCGCGAGTTGCTCTACAAGATACTCTTCGACATGCGCAACGACATCAACGACCTGAAGCGTATGATGCTCGAGGCTATGGCTGGTCGTGCACCCCGTGACGAGCGAACCATGCGCCACGAGGTTGCGGCCCTGTTGCCACCGCCTCCCCACATCGCCGAGCCGAGCTACGACGATGAGGTCATGGCCGAGGTTGTGGACGATGAGCCGAAGGAGGTGACCAAGAATGATATGTTGCGCGAGCAGACCCTGCGTGCACTGCGTAACAACAACTATAACCGCAAGGAGACGGCCAAGGAGCTCTTCATCTCGGAGCGCACGCTCTACCGACGAATGAAGATGCTGGGCATAGATGATAACATAAAGTGATGATTATGAAGCGAGTAGTGATATTTGCCGTTGCTGCGGCTGTGGCCTTGTTGGCCGTTGGCTGTGGCTATAAGGTGACCTATAACCTCTCGGGTGGCTCGATTCCTCCCGAGGCCAAGACCTTCTCGGTTGCCTACTTTCCGAATAATGCCCCGATGGTTGCACCTACGTTGAGTAATGTGCTCACCGAGGGTCTGCGCGATAAGTTCTCGCGCCAGACACGCCTTCAGCAGGTTGAGGAGGGTGGCGACTTCGCCTTCGAGGGTGAGATCACGAACTACTCGTCGACCACCTCGTCGGTGTCGAGTGGTGACTACGCCCTGCAAAACCGCCTCACCATCACCGTGAGGGTTAACTTCCAGAATAACGTCGACCAGACGCAGTCGTTCAACAACCGCAGCTTCTCGTCGTATGCCGACTACGACTCGTCGCAGTTGCTGCTCGATGTTCAGGATCAGCTCATCGAGGATATTGTCGAGGATCTGGTTAACGATATCTATATGGCCGCAGCCGGTAACTGGTAGTATGACGGTGACAACCAATAACATACCCGCTATGATGGATAGCCTGAAGGCTGTCGAGCAGCTCGTCGAGCGTTACCCCTGGTGGACGGCGGCGCGCGTGGCCATGTATCGCCTTAAGGGCGGTTCGGTGGATGCCGCAACGGAGCTTGTGGCGGCGTTGCATAGCACGGCTGTTGTCGAGCGCAAGGCTGTCGACATAGAGCGTCTTATGCAGCTCTCGGCCGACGATATCATAGATCGTTTCTTGAGCAGCGACCACGGCCGTATCGTAGCCGAGGAGGGCGATGCCGAGGATGTGTCGGCTGTGGAGTTCGATGTCGATGAGGAGGATATGGTAAGCGAGGAGTTGGCCGAAATATATCTAAATCAGGGGCTATATAGCGAAGCAATTGACACTTATCGTAAATTAAGTTTGCTAAATTCGGAAAAAAGTATTTACTTTGCAGGACTTATCGCCCAAATAGAGGATAAGATGAAGAGTTAATAAAAGAAAATAATCAAATTTATAAACTATGTATACTTTTTGCATTATCATGATTGCTATCGCAAGTATCCTCTTGATACTTGCAGTGTTGGTACAGAGCCCCAAGAGTGGTATGGCTGCTAACTTCGGTGCCGCAAACCAGACTATGGGTGTTCGCCAGACTACCGACTTCCTTGAGAAGTTCACTTGGGCAATGGTTGCCGCTATCGTTATCTTCACACTGCTCTCTGTAACTGCAACTCCCAAGACCAAGGAGGTTGTAGCAGAGCAGAACGCAGCTGTTGAGGGTGCTCTCAACGTAATTGCTCCCGAGGAGGTTGCCGCCGAGGATCTCGCTATCGACGGTGCAGTTGTTGAGGAGGAGGCTGCCACCGAGGAGGCTGCCACCGCAGAGGAGGTTGCCGCAGAGGAGACCACCGAGGAGTAGTCATCTGTCCAACCCAAATTATATCTGCCTGACCCCAGACGGGTCGGGCAGATTTTGTTTTATCCGTGGGGGTTGTGGAACATAATTTGCATGAGGTAGCCTAAAAAGCGGCAGATTATGAAAACTCTATTTACCTATCTTGCCCCCGTGGCACTATGCTTTCTTGTTGGCTGGGTGGCTATGCTCTTCCAGCGCGAGGCCCTTGTGGAGTGGTACCCCACGCTGGTTAAGTCGCCGTTGACACCCTCCGATAGGTACTTCCCGTCGATATGGGCGATAATATATGTATGTATGGGTCTGTCGCTGGGTCGACTTATCGCCGTGGCCAAGGGGCGTAACCTTGGGCTGTGGCTGTTGGTGCTGGCCATCAACTTTATGTGGAGCCCGATGTTCTTCTACATGCGCTCACCCATCTCCGGTCTGGCAAATATCATCCTACTCGACATTGCCGTACTGACCTACATCTTTGTGACGTGGCGCGATAGTAAGCTCGCATCGCTTCTGTTTGTCCCCTATCTGGCGTGGCTCGGCTTTGCAACATACCTTAATCTTTACATATACCTTTACAATTAGTTTTCGACAATGAAAAAGTACACTTGCACGGCATGTGACTATGTCTACGACCCTGCGAAGGGGGATCCCGAGAATGGCATTGCTGCGGGTACACCCTTCGAGGAGCTGCCCGAGGAGTGGGTCTGCCCCTGGTGCGGTCTGGGCAAAGAGGTCTTTGAGGCCGAGGGGTAGCAATAAGCCTTTGCCCCCCTGTTCAATGTGATGAAGGTGGATAGTCTTACCCTCTACTTTCATCACATTATATTATTTTTCGCACCCTTGGCATCAGAGTGATGCACCCACCGCATGATACTTCTGCAACTTCTGCAATAAAGAGCCTCGTAAGTGATGTTATCAAAATACTTTTTCGTATCTTTGTGCGGATGATTGACCGCGAAACCATAGATAGAATATTTGCCGCTGCCGATATAGTAGATATTATCGGTGACTATGTCACGCTCAAGCGCAAGGGTGTTAACTATCAGGCATGTTGTCCTTTCCATCAGGAGAAGACACCATCGTTTGTAGTGTCGCCCTCACGCGGTATATACAAGTGCTTTGGTTGTGGTAAGGGTGGTAACGCCATTAACTTTGTGATGGAGTCGGAGAATGTCACCTACCCCGAGGCACTTAAGATGGTGGCTAAACGCTATGGCATCGAGGTTAAGGATGAGGCACTCACACCCGAGGATATCGAGCGTAATAACAACCGCGAGAGTATGTTCGCCCTCAACCAGTGGGCTTCGGACTACTTTACCCGTTATATGTTCAACGAGGATGAGGGTCGCAGTGTAGCCTTGAGCTACTTCTCGTCGCAGCGAGGCTTCTCGGATGCTACGATACGCAAGTTCGGCCTCGGCTACTGCCCGTCGCGCGGCAACCGCTTCTCGGAGGATGCCCTCTCGGCCGGATATAAGCAGGAGTTCCTGCTCGCCACGGGCTTGAGCCTCGCGCGCGAGTCGGATGGTGCGTTGCGTGACAGGTTCTACGACCGTGTCATCTTCCCGGTGCACAACGTGTCGGGACGTGTGGTGGCCTTCGGTGGTCGAACACTCCGCACCGATAAGAAGGTAGCCAAGTACCAGAACTCGCCCGAGAGCGAGATATACTCAAAGAGTCGTGAGCTCTATGGCCTCTTCTTTGCCAAGAAGGCCATTCAGATGGAGGACTATGCTATCATGGTCGAGGGTTATGCCGATGTTATCTCCATGCACCAGGCAGGTGTGGAGAATGTCGTGGCATCGTCCGGCACATCGCTCACCGAGGAGCAGATACGCCTGTTGAGCCGCTTCACGCGCAACATCACACTTATGTACGATGGCGACAAGGCGGGTGTCAAGGCGGCGTTGCGCGGTGTCGATCTTATCCTCAAGGCCGATATGAATGTGCGTATCGTGCTACTGCCCGAGGAGCATGACCCCGATACGTTTGCCCGTGCCCACCAGACCGAGGAGCTGCGCAACTATATCAAGACCAATGCCCAGGACTTCCTCGCCTTCAAGGCACAGCTGCTGCTTGGTGAGGCGACCAACGACCCTATGCAGCGTGCTGCGGCGATCAAAGATATGGTGCAGTCCATAGCACTTATCCCCGATACGATTAAGCGTGCAGAGTATGTAAAGTACTGTGCAGGCATTATGGATGTCGACGAGGGTACGCTCTCTGTGGAGGTTGCCCGCCAGAAGGATGGCGTGAGGGGCGATCGCGAGGCGCAGGACTTTATGCGCCGTCAGCAGCTGCGCGAAAGGGAGAGTGGCACAGATGCGGGGTACACCGTCAACCGCCCCACATCGCCGGATATGGTTGCCGAAGCACCTGCGGGAGGTACCACCATCGAGACGCTGGAGAGAGACATCGCCAAGTATCTGCTTAAGTATGGCCACATGTGCTTCGATGTGCTGGACAATGGCCGTGTGGAGAGGTGCAACGTGGCTGCCTATATCTTCGCAGCACTCGATGAGGATGGCCTGCGCTTCGACTCGGAGGTCTATGGTGCGATACTGGATAGCTACCGTGAGGAGTGGGCGCGTGTTGAGGAGGGGCAGGAGGTGCCCACGCACAACATCCTGCAACACCACAACCCGCGGGTGAGCAGCATGGCTGTGGAGTTGCTTACGGCCGATGAGAACTACATCATCAGCAAGATATGGCAGAATAAGGATGTCCATGTCGAGACCGACGAGGAGCAGTTGGCCGAGGGTGTGCCCAAGGCGGTGATGCTATACAAGTGGCGAATACTCGATAAGCGTATCGGTGAGGTCAACCTTCGCTTGGCGTCGAATACGTTGAGCGAGGAGGAGACACTCGATGCGTTGGCACTGCTTACCAAGTTCCACGCGGCGCGTGTGGCTATTGCTCACATGGCCGGACGACTGATATAGTCCGCAGTGGTAAAAAAGGGTGGCCCGGTGACCGGGCATATCACTACGCCGGCAGTGTGCAAACAGAAAATAAACAGAAAGATGTGTAAAACATATCAAAGATAAAAGAATTAGTTACCTTTATCCGGGCGCACCCGCATCAACTGCTTCAAAACCTATGCCGAAAGGTGGTTTTTAGTTGAGGCCCGCGCCCCACGATACGAGATATGGCAGACTATAAGAGTATTAACATACGCAATAAGCGAGCTACCTTCGACTACGAGATACTGGAGGAGTATATTGCCGGTGTGGTGCTTGTGGGTACAGAGATTAAGTCTTTGCGCCTGGGCAAGGCCTCATTGGTTGACTCGTACTGCTACTTCGAGCAGGGCGAGTTGTGGATACGCAACGTAAATATTGCGGAGTATAGCTGGGGAACATGCAACAACCACGTTCCCAAGCGTGATCGTAAGTTGTTGCTCAATCGCAAGGAGCTCAATAAGTTGCAACGCTCGTTGCAGGATCGTGGTTTGACGGTTGTCGGACTGCGTATCTTCCTCAACGACCGTGGCCTGGCCAAGGTAGCGATAGGCTTGGCTCGTGGTCGCAAGGCTTACGATAAGCGCGAGTACATCAAGCAGAATGATGCCAAGCGCGAGATGGACAAGGCGATGAAGAACCGCCGCTAAATGTAGAATTATGGCACTGATATTATCTATAGAGACCGGCACCGATATATGTTCGGTAGCCCTTGCCAACGATGGCGAGTTGTTGGCACTGCGTGAGAGCGACGAGGGTCGTGACCATGCCAAGAAGGTTGCTCTGTTTGTCGATGAGCTGCTCAAGGAGACCAACATCCAGCCCGACGACCTCGACGCTATTGCCGTAGGCAAGGGCCCCGGATCATATACCGGACTGCGCATCGGAGTCTCGTTTGCCAAGGGTATGTGCTATGCGTTGGGTATTCCGCTTATCGCCGTGGGCTCACTCGATGCGCTCACGGAGGTGGCGCGCGAGGACTTCGATGCCGGCATCATAGATATGGAGGAGTACGAGTGGTCACAGGCTCTGCTCTGCCCGATGGTCGATGCCCGTCGTATGGAGGTCTACGCCCAGGTCTTCGATGCAGAGGGCGTGGCACAGACCGAGGTGTCGGCCGAGGTGGTCAGCGAGGCGAGCTTCGGAGAGTGGCGCGGTGGCGATAGGAGCTTTGTGATATTTGGTAATGGTGCTGCCAAGTGCCTCGACACCCTGCAGGGGGCAACGCTTATCAGCGTGACACCCTCGGCGCGAGGTATTGTCCGCCTTGCCGAGCAGGCCTTCAATGAGGGTAGGGTAGAGGATATAGCCTACTTCGAGCCCTTCTATCTTAAGGACTTTATTGTAACAACGTCGAAGAAGAGGTTGTTGTAGCTCTATATCAGACAACGAGGCTGATTTTTATTCAACCTCAAGCAAAAAAAACGGGGATGACTAATTTACTTTTTAGTCATCCCCGTTATTTCATCTTGCCACTCCAGTGGGAGGCCTACTTTAGCAGTATCTTCGCCTGTTTGCGTGCTGCATCTGTTATGGTGCTACCAGAGAGCATCTTGGCAATCTCGTCTACACGCTCTGCGCTGTTCAGCTCGCGGATGTTGCTGCGACCCTCCTCCTTGTAGACCACAAAGTGTGTTCCTCGCTTGGCCGCCACCTGTGGCAGGTGGGTGATGTCGATGACCTGCATGGATTGTGCGAGCGATGCGATGATGTCACCCATGGCATCGGCTATACGGCCCGACACGCCTGTGTCTATCTCATCGAATATCACCGTGGGCAGCTTCATGCGCTCGGCAAGGATGGCCTTGAGTGCCAGCATCACACGCGACAGCTCACCTCCCGAGGCTATGCGCTCGATGGCGGCAGGGCGGGTGTTGCGGTTGGCGGTGAAGAGGAAGGCCACGCTATCCATGCCGTGCTCGGTGAACTCCTCGGTGGGTGTTATCTCTACTTGGAATATGGCATCCTCCATGCCCAACTGTTGCAGAAGCATCGTCACGCGCTGCTCCAGCTCTCCACATACCGCCTGACGTGCCGTGTGCAGCTTCTGGGCGATAGCCTTAAGCTCCTCCTCGGCCTTAAGTATCGAGGCTTCGAGCTCTCGCAGGGCACTGTCGCTGTTGTCTATCGTCGCCAGACGTGCCTCAAACTCCCCGAACTTCTGCAACAGATCGTCGTACGACTGTGCACGATGTTTCATCTCGAGTGAGTATATGGTGTTGAGGCGGTTGTTCAGCTTCTCGATCTTCTCGGGATCGGCATCTATGAGCTCGGCCTCCGCAGCTGCCGTGGCACTTATATCCTTGAGCTCCTCAACCACCGAGCGCAGACGCTCCGACAGCTGAAGCCCCGCAGGGTAGCTCTGGCCAATGGCCGTGAGCTCCTTGGCCGAGCGTGTGAGCGTAGTAAGCGCGCCCACCTCCTCATCGTCGAGTGTGTTGCGCAGCTGCGCCAGCGACTCGCTGATGCGGTCGGCACTCTCCAGTATGGCGAGTTGCTGCTCGGTCTCCACCTGCTCGTTGGCCTTAAGCTTTGCGGCGCGCAGCTCCTCGACGGTGTGGCGCAACCACTCCTCGTCACGGCGTGCCGCCTCCATCTCCGACTGCATGGTGCGCAGTTGAGCTTTAAGTGCGTTGAGTGCTGTGAGGTGTGCCGTGTAGCTGTTTAGCGTTGCGCGGTTGTCGGCCAGCGTATCGAGGGTGTTGATGCGAAACCTCTCGGATGATATCACCAGGTTTTGGTGCTGCGAGTGTATATCCACAAGGTGTGCTCCCAGCTCCTTGAGCGTGGTGAGCTGCACGGGCAGATCACCTACGAAGGCTCGGCTCTTGCCCGCAGGGGTTATGATGCGACGTATGGTGAGCTGTGGCTCATACTCCAGATCGTTCTCCTCAAAGAGGCTCTCCAGCGAGTGACCCTCGATATCGAAACGGGCCTCAATCACGCAGTTGCGTGTCTGATCCTTTATCGCCTGACCCTCATTCTTGGCACCAAGTAGCAGTCCAAGTGCTCCGAGCAGGATAGACTTACCTGCACCGGTCTCACCGGTGATGATGTTCAGGTTGTCGTCCCACTCGACGTTGAGTGACTCTATGAGGGCGTAGTTCTCTATCGAAAGGCTCTTTAGCATCGCTTATCCTATCTTCTCTATTCTGTCGACAATGACCGCGGCGACATCCCTTTTCGACATCAGAGGATGCTCCTCACGACCATTGTTATCTATTATCGTAATCTTGTTGGTGTCGCCACGGAAGCCTGCACCGGCATCGCGTAACGAGTTGAGCACCACAAAGTCGAAGTTCTTGCGCTGGAGCTTACCCTCGGCATTGGCCTCCTCGTTGTCGGTCTCCAGGGCGAAGCCCACAAGGGTGCGGCTGCCCTTTGTTGCGCCCAGCTCCTTGGCTATATCCTTGGTGCGGCGTAGCTCGATGCGCATATCGTCGTCGCTCTTCTTGAGCTTGTGGTCGGCAACCGTCACGGGGGTGTAGTCGGCCACTGCGGCACACATCACACCGCCGTCAGCATCGCTCCACAGCTTGACAGCCGCCTGATACATCTCCTCGGCCGAGAGCACGTCGATGCGCTCAACGCCGTGGGGTACGGCAAGTGCCGTGCGACCGCTGATGAGCTTCACCTCGGCACCGCGCTTGGCCAGCTCCTCGGCAATGGCATAGCCCATCTTGCCCGACGAGTGGTTGGTGATGTAGCGCACGGGGTCTATGGCCTCGATGGTGGCACCCGCAGTGACAATATATCGCCTACCCGTTAAGCTCTTTTTTTTTTCGTCGAGCAGCTCTGCCACCTGCTTTACAATCTGCTCGGGCTCGGCCATGCGACCCTTACCTACAAGGCCACTTGCCAGCTCTCCGGCCTCCGGCTCGATGATGGCTACGCCACGCTCGGCCAGGGTCTTGATGTTGTGCTGCGTGGTGACGTGGGCATACATATCCAGATCCATGGCGGGTGCTACGGCAACCTTTGAACGTGCCGAGAGGTAGGTTGTCAGCAGCAGGTTGTCGGCCACGCCGGTAACCATCTTGGCCATGGTATTTGCCGTGGCGGGGGCTATGAGCAGCAGGTCGGCCCACTCACCCAGCGAGACGTGCGAGTTCCACTCGCCATTCTCGGGGTTGAAGAACTCCACGAGGATGGGGTGCTTCGATAGCGTCGCCATGGTCAGGGGCGTGATAAACTGCTTGGCCAGAGGTGTCATCACCACTCGTACCTCGGCACCCTCCTTCACCAAAAGACGACACAGCATAGCCGCCTTGTAAGCCGCTATGCTGCCTGTGATACCAAGGATTATGTGTTTTCCTTTAAGCATATATGTGTCGTTGTAGGGCCCGAAGGCCGTTGTTGCTTACTTCTCTGCGCCGTGACGGAAGTACACCTCACCATCGAGGAACTCCTCGGTTGCGATGATGGCGGGCTTGGGCAGACGCTCATAGAAGCGTGAAATCTCGATCTGCTCGCGGTTCTCGAAGGTCTCCTCTACCGAGTTGTCGGTGGGCGACGAGAAGTCGGCCAGCTTACGGTTCAGCTCGGTCTTGAGCTCCGTAGCAATCTGGTTGGCACGACGTGCGATGATGTTGATGCTCTCGTAGATGTTGCCTGTGGGGGCATCCAAATCCACCAACTTGCGGGTGATGGTGTTGCCGGGAATGTTCTTCTTAATCTCCATACAATATCTGTTGTTTTATTCTACTCTTCTGTTGTGCGGTTCTTGTCGATGAAGTTGCGAGCCTCCTTTGCCATACGCTCCAGCTCGCGGAGTCGCTTCGACTCGGGGTACTCACTTAGGTATGAGTAGTAGTGGTCGAGCATTGCGATGTAGCGGTCGAGCTGCTTTGATGCCACCGAGTTGGCTGCCAGGCGGTATGCCGAGACTGTGGTGTAGTACATCATCTCCTCGGTGCGGGGCGAGTCGGGGTAACGCTTCATCGAGTTCTTGAAGGCGGTGATAGCCGACTTGTAGCGACCTATCTTGTAGTAGGTGTAGGCATTCAGATAGCTCTTCTCCATCAGTCGTGCCGAGAGGTCGTCGAGCATCTCCTGGAACTGGGGCAGCTTCTCCGACTCGGGGTAGCGCGACATGAACTCCGTGATGGCGATGATGGCCTGCGTGGTTATCGACTGGTCGCGCTCGGGGCTGGGAGCCATGTAGAAGTGGCAGAGTGCATACATGCCCTCGGCATCCTCGATAAAGGGGCTGCGGCCAAACTTATGGCGAAACTCATCCAGAAGCATCGAGGCCTCATCGTAGTTCCGATCCTTGAACATGCAGTGCGCATTGTAGAACGAGAGGCTATCCTCGCGAGGTGAACCCATATAGACGTGGCGACATGCCTGGAAGAGCTCCGAGGCCTGCTTCCACTTACCTGCCTCGTAGAGCTCCACGGCCTGCTCGTAGGCAAACTGCGGGTCACCCGACTTGATAGCCTGGTTTACCACGCTGCACGATACGGCCATCAGAGTGGCTACGACACCAACGACGATATATGAGATTTTACCCTTCATCACATTCTTAAATTAGGTGTGCTTCAGTGCGCAATACGCACAATAAGCCCACAAAGTTAAATATAATTTTTCAATTAACGCACTTGCAAAATAAATATTATATATTTATTCGGCAAAAATCTCTCTTTATGGCTAGTGGTGGGGTATTGGATTAGTAGGCAGGCCGATAAAAAAAGCAGTGCTTCGGACTGAAGCACTGCTCTATGAATAGGTCTAACCCTAATTACTCGGCAACAACTGCGAACTTGATTGTAGCCTTAACCTCGCGGTGGAGCTTGGCCTGAGCCTCGTACTCACCAAGGGTCTTAACTGCATCAACCACGATGTTCTTGCGGTCAACCTCGATACCCTTCTCGGCAAGAGCTGCAGAGAGGTCGGCAGCGGTTACGGCACCGAAGATCTTCTCCTCCTCGGCCTTAACCGTTACGGTGAGGTGCAGGTTAGCGATTGTCTCTGCCAAAGCCTGAGCATCAGCAAGGATCTTTGCATCCTTGTGAGCGCGCTGGCGAAGGTTCTCGGCGAGTACCTTCTTTGCCGAAGCGGTAGCGGTCTTGGCGAAGCCCTGAGGAATCAAGTAGTTGTTGGCATAGCCGGGGCGTACGTTAACAATCTCGTTTGCGTAGCCCAAGTTCTCTACGTCTTTGATAAGAATTACTTCCATGGTCTCTCCTCCTCTTTATTATTTCATACAATCGGTTACGAAAGGCAGAATAGCGAGGTGACGTGCACGCTTAACGGCCTGAGCCACCTTCTTCTGGAACTTCTGCGAAGTACCTGTAAGACGACGGGGCAGAATCTTACCCTGCTCGTTGAGGAACTTCTTCAGGAACTCACCGTCCTTGTAGTCAACATACTTGATGCCGAGCTTCTTGAAACGGCAGTACTTCTTCTTCTTAACGTCTACTGATACGGGGTTGAGATAGCGGATCTCTGAAGCACCCTGCTGTGTATTCTCTGCCATAGTTTACTCCTCCTGTGATTTGTTAGCAAGCTTGGCGCGACGCTTCTGAGAGTACTCAACAGCGAACTTGTCCTGCTTGAAGGTTAAGAAACGAATGATACGCTCATCGCGACGATACTGAGTCTCGAGAGTGTTGATGATTGAGCCCTCACCAGTGAACTCTACAAGGAAGTAGAAACCGGTGGTCTTCTTCTGAATAGGATACGCAAGCTTCTTCAAGCCCCAGTTCTCGAAATTCACAATCTGACCGCCGTTCTCGGTGATTACGCCCTGGAATTTGTCAGCTACCTCCTGCACCTGTGCGTCAGAGAGCACGGGAGTGACAATGAAAACGGTTTCGTAATTGTTCATAATTGTTTAATTAATTAAAGTTTTGTGCATAAAGCGGTGCAAAGATAGCGATTATTTTTTATTCTGCAAATCCTCCCGCCACTTTTTTCGTGTGATTCAGCTAATTATATGCAAGTTGCAAGGCGTGTTCAAAGATGACAGCTTCCTGACACTCTATGTATCATCCCCGATAAAACTATTGGGCTGATTTTACACCTATATATATAATAAAAGGCTGTCGCTATATAAGCAACAGCCCTAACTTTGGAGTTTTAAGGTTTACTCCTCAACTGCGGGAGCCTCCTCAACTGCGGGAGCCTCCTCCGAAGCTACCTCAGCCTCAACAGCCTCACCCTCGATAGCGAGATCCTCTGTTGCCTCCTCAGGAGCGATAGCGTTCAACGCACCCTCAACAACTGCGCTCTGCTCGGTTACAACCTCCTGTGAAGGATAAGCAGTAACAGACAAAAGGCTGAAGAATACGATGGCAGCAACCATTGCCCAAGTGAACTTCTCCAAGAAATCGGTAGTCTGACGAACACCCATAGTCTGGTTTGCTGCACCGAAGTTAGCAGCCATACCGCTCTTGGGAGCCTGAACCAACACTGCAAGAATCAAGAGGATACTTGCAATAGTAATCATGATAATGCAAAAAGTATACATACTCTGTTATAAAAATTTAATTATTATTCTACTCTTTTTGGTTTTGCTTGCGCTCTAATTGAGCAATAAGTCCCGCAAAGTAAATACTTTTTTCTGAATTTAGCAAACTTAATTTGCGATAAGTGTCTATTGCTTCGGCATAAAGGTGCTGATTTGCATATAACTCGGCCAATTCCTCGCTCACCAAATCATCGGCATCCTCAATTTCGACCTTCGAAATATCATCGGCATCACCATCTTCGGCCGTGATGCGGTAGTCGTTGCGCTTGAGGAAGCGGTCGATAATGTCGCCAGTCGAGAGACGACACATAGTCTCGACATCTATCTCTTGGCGCTTGATGGTAGCTGTAGGGTGTAGCTCGGCCAAGAGGCGCGAAAAGGCATCTATAGTCTCGATACCGCGCTCACGCAACAGCCTAAGGCGTGCTGCCGTAAACCACGGATAGCGCTCCACAAGCTCCTCAAGAGAGGCTATGTTGCGAAAATCTGCCATTACCAGTTGCCGGCCGCAGCCATATAAATATCGTTTACCAAGTCCTCGACAATATCCTCAATAAGCTGGTCCTGAACATCGATAAGCAGCTGCGAAGAGTCGTAGTCGGCATACGACGAGAAGGTCTTATTGCTAAACGAAAGTGTCTGGTCTACGGCATTTTGGAAGTTTACCTTTACGGTGATTGTCAAACGGTTCTGCAAGGCATAGTCGCCCGAAGATACCGAAGCGGTGGTTGAGGCATAGTTGGTAATCTCACCCTCGAAGGCGAAGTCGCCACCCTCCTCGACCTGCTGGAGGCGTGTCTGGCGCGAGAACTTGTCGCGTAGGCCCTCGGTAAGAGCGTTGCTCAAGGTGGGCGCTACCATAGGCGCGTTGTTCGGGAAGTATGCCACCGAGAAGGTTTGTGCCTCAGGGGGAATAGAGCCACCAGATAGGTTGTAGGTAACCTTATAGCCACAAGCTGTGGTGATAATGGCCACCGTAAGAAGCATTATTATATTTCGTAACTTATTCATAATCGTCTATTTAATGTCGTCATCAATGCCCAGCGCCTTCATCTTGCGGTAGAGCGTGCGCTCCGAGATAAATAGCTCCTTGGCGGTCTCCTTACGGCGGTAGTTGTTGTTGCGCAAGGCTCGCAAGATCTGCTCACGCTGAACATCCTCTTTTGTTATCTCGCGCTCATCGTCATCCTCGACTACCTCGGCAAAGGAGTTCTCCTCGTATCGTGGCTGTGGTGCCGAAGGGGGCAAAAGACCCACCACATCGCGGCGCACAGGCTCAGCCTCAGGTGTCTGCACACGCGACATTGCTGCGGTCATCATACGCTTTAGCTCGTTGATGTCGTTGCGCATATCGAAGAGTATCTTGTAGAGTAGCTCGCGCTCCGACATATCGTCATACGATGAGTAGTTGCCGGTCATAGGCTGGCGGTTGCCACCCTCGTTGGGGAGGTAGCGGCGAAGAATATCTGCCGTGATATTACGGCTCTCCTCGATTGCCGAAATCTGCTCAGCTACATTCTTCAGCTGGCGGATATTGCCTCGCCAGTGGTAGCTCTCCAAAAGGGCACGCGCACCCTCGTCAAGCGTTACGGCGGGCATACGATACTGCACCGCAACATCGCTGGCAAACTTGCGGAATAGGAGGTAGATGTCGCCCTTGCGCTCACGCAACGGAGGCACGGCGATAGGCACGGTGTTAAGGCGATAGTATAGGTCCTCGCGGAAGCGACCCTCCGAGATAGCCTTCATAAGGTCGTTGTTCGTGGCGGCTACGACACGCACATTCGTCTTCTGCACCTTGGCAGAGCCTACGCGCATAAACTCGCCTGTCTGCAACACACGCAGTAGGCGCACCTGTGTCGAGAGAGGCAACTCGCCAACCTCGTCAAGGAAGATGGTGCCACCATCGGCCTCCTCGAAGTAGCCCTTGCGGCTATCTATTGCGCCCGTAAACGAGCCCTTCTCGTGGCCAAAAAGCTCCGAGTCGATAGTGCCCTCAGGGATAGCGCCGCAGTTCACGGCGATATATTTGTTGTGCTTGCGTGCCGAGTAGGCGTGGATAACCTGCGGAAAAAACTCCTTACCTACACCACTCTCGCCCGTAACCAGCACCGAAAGCTCGGTGGGGGCTACACGCATAGCAACCTCCAATGCGTTGTTTAGTGCCTCGGCATTGCCTATGATGCCGAAACGCTGCTTTACCGAAAAAAGCTCGTTTGTCATACCTATAAGCTGGGATTTACCAATGTTACACTATCCGAGGCCACTGTGTCGCGAGGTTCCACAAGTGCGGTGCTGTCGCGGAGCTCCACTGCCTCGGCTACGGTGGGCTCGTTGTTGCTATTTATAGTTAGGGTGTAGTTCGAGTTGAGGTATTGCCATACAAACCATACAGCAATGCCCACGATGATGGCGGCAACAAGCATAAAGAGCATATTGCGACCATTGTGGCGCTGTGTCTCAGGAATCATAAAGTCCTCGTCACGCTTCTTGTTCTTCTTCTGGTCGTACTTCAAGCCACGCAAGTATGAGTCGGGCTTGGTCATCGAGATAATGTCGTCATCCTCCTCGACCTTTGCCGAGCGTCTACTCTCACGCTTCTGCTCCTTAAGCTCCTTCTGCTTCTTGCGCTGAACGGGGGCACTCTCCGCCTCACGGCGCTGGCGCACACGCTCTATCTTGCGTTGCTCATCAACGAGTGTCTCCACAGGGGGCTTGATATTTCCGCCGATAACAACCTTCTCGCGCTTCTGGCGGAAGGTGAGGGTGTTGTTGGGGCCCTGTGTAAAGTCGCCAAGACCCTCGATAGTGTAGCTCTCACCACGCGATGTGGCGTGGCGCACCTCAAAGACAAGGCGGTCGATAAGGCCGTTTGCCTCCAACTCCTTCATACCATAGGCCATAAGCAGCGAGCGTAGCACGCCATCATCATTACGCATAAGGTCGGAGAAGAGAATAGCTCCGCCCTGCGCCTTGACGATAAAGGTGCCAAGCTTAGGCACAACAAGTCGTTTGTTGTGCTTAAGGTATTCGCCGATTATGTTTGTTAAAAGCTTCACTCTTAAGTTATAAGCGTATAATCGTGCAAAGATACAAATTTTTTAGAAAATATCTATGGCTCAAAAGATTTTTGCTGTAAAAAGGGACTAGAGAGAGAGTTGATAGTTGTTAGTTTTTAGAGAGCAGGCGTTTCGCCTGCGGGCTAACGCCCAAAGGGGCAAGAGGGGTCTAAGGGGTCTAAGGGGTGGTTAGGTTAGCGAGGGCATCGCTGGTCTTACCCACCTTAAGGTTAGCACTTACGCTCTATCTCCCCTTCTGCCCCTTCTGCCCCTTCTGCCCCTTCTGCCCCTCATTTTTAGCCACTCGGCACAAGCGCACCAAAAACAACAACCCCTCGGAATGGTACCATGTACACTCCGAGGGGTATTACCCTTTGTGAGAGGTCCGAGATGACCCCATTATCACAAGTAGTTATTATTTCTGCTCGTTAAGAATACGCATTGCAGCATCAAAAATGGTAGTGTCGTCCAAAGTTACAACGCCACCATCGGGGCCCTGCTCGATGTGAATACCTGAGCAAGCCTTAGCCTCAAGGTGCTGGCCACCAAAGTAGTTACGAACAGTCTCAACATCAATACCCAATTCGTCTGCAATGCGCTGCGAGCTACCTGAAGGCAACTTATCCTTAATGCGGCGCAACTCGTTAAATGTGATAATCATAATTTAGTGCTTATTAAGATTAATATTAATTTCGTTTTACGATACTAAATTACAACAAAATTTCCAATCCGCCAAACTATTCTTAATATTTTTTCAAAAATAGTTGAATTGAAAGCGGAAGAGTTGTTAGTTATTAGTTTTTAGTTGTTAGAGAATTTTAAGACCATTAAGACGATAGGACCAGTAAGACAAAATGATACCCGACCTCGTAATGGTCTTAATGTCCTATGGTCTTATCGTCATAAATAAAGCGATAGCTCTCCCTTCTGCTCAAGCACCCCAAAAACAACAATCCCTCGGAGAGTACCGAAGTACTGACCGAGGGATCTTGCTTTTCGAAATAGCCGCTAATTAAGCCGCTATCGAAAGATTAGCGTACCTGACGGATAATCTCACCACCGTGCTTGATAGCCTCCTCGTTCTGGGGAAGCATCTTCCAAGCACGCTCTGGCAAAGTCTTCTTCAAACCAGCCATTACATTCTCCATCTTAACAACAGGACGAACCTTGAGGTAAGCACCAAGAATCATGGTGTTGAACAACTTAGCCTGACCAAGGCGTGCGCACTCTGCCGTAGCGTCAATCTGGTAAACGCTGATGTCGGTACGAGTGGGGTGGTTGGTGATACCGTTGGTGTCGTAGATAAGTACGCCACCGGGCTTAACCTGGCTCTCGAACTTGTCCATAGACTGCTGGTTGAGAACAACTACACAGTCGAACTCGTGAGCGATAGGTGATGAAATAGCCTTATCCGAGAGGATAACGGTAACATTGGCGGTACCGCCACGCATCTCAGGACCGTAAGAAGGCATCCAAGTTACCTCCATATCCTGCATAATGCCAGAGTAAGCCAAAATCTTACCCATAGTGAGGACACCCTGTCCTCCAAAACCTGCAATGATTATTGTCTCTTTCATAATGCTTACTCTTTAGTTGTATCCTTCAAATCACC
>CALGRZ010000020.1 GCA_937880705.1 uncultured Alistipes sp. | reverse complement strand
TGATGAAGTTAGGAATTTCTGCAACAATGGAAAGGTTTTAATTGCAGAACTTGAAAAATTCATCAAAATTTATGAAAACTAAATTGTACAAAAACTATTTAAAAAGCATAGAAAAACATATTCCAAATGTTGTTGAAAAGACTGAAGTTAAAGATGAAACTGAAAATAAAGTGTGGAGATTAGGTAAAGGAAATTTACTTGCAACACATGGATTTGGATATTCAAAAAGCCAGTTTGTGGAAACGGATTGCCGCCTGGATGTTTGATTTCATTCTGACGGGCATTTTGGCGGTCGGTGTCGGAGTTCTTCTGTCCGCTTTGCTGGGATATGACGGATACAGTGAGCAGCTGAGTTCTCTGTATGCCCGCTATGAAACGGAATACGGTGTGGTGTTCCAGATTCCGCAGGAAGAGTACAACGCCATGACGGAGGCGGCACGGCAGAATTACGACAATGCCTACCGGGCGCTTGTGGCCGATTCCGAGGTAATTTACATATACAATATGGTGATGAATCTGACGCTGATCATTACCACGCTGGGCATACTTTGCGGATCGCTGATCACGGAATTCGTTCTTCCTTTGGTGTTGGGAAACGGACAGACTGTGGGCAAAAAGATTTTCGGAATCTGCCTGATGCGGGTGGACTGCGTCCGGATCAATACCATGCAGCTGTTCGTGCGTGCCGTTCTCGGTAAGTATACCATCGAAACCATGATTCCCGTGTACCTTGCGCTGATGATTTTCTTCGGAACCATCGGCTCCTTCGGTACGCTTTTGCTTCTTGGATTTGCTTTTGTGCAGATTCTGGTGCTGGGTGTAACCCGGAACCGCTCCGCTTTGCACGATCTGCTGGCAGGAACGGTGGCAGTGGATTTCTCCAGCCAGAAAATCTTTGCGGATACCGAGGCGCTGATCGCCTATAAGAAACAAGCCGCTGCCGAGTTCTCGGCAAGACCGGCCTTGATAACCAAGTCGTTATACCATTGCGAGTAGTTCTCGTCGCTCTTGGTAAGATCTTTAAGTTCAACTGCCATTTTGCTATATGTTTTTATTGTTTATCGCTTTGGATGGATTATATGTAATATAATCGTCGCGCAAAGATATGAAAAAAAAGCGAAAGGCGATACATCACCTTTCACTTTTAGATGAAAAACCTTTGCAGGGGGATGGCCTACTACCTCATATAGAAGGCGTAGATGCTGACAATATAGTTGGCAACACCCTCGGCATTGGGCTGCTCGAACGTCGAGATAAACTCCTCGAGGTCTACGTCAAGGGTCATCCTCTGTGCCGCGAGCGTGGTGCGCTGCAGTCGCCAATAGTGCGTATTGGCGGGGTTGCCCGGGGCCCAGTTGGCACGATCGTAGAGATAGGTGCCTGCCTGATAGTAGTTATCGGCATTGGAGTAGTAGATATGACCTACTGCCGTCTGCGGCGTGCCATCAACGGTAAGGTAGTAGTAGTTGTCGTCGAACTCGGCAGCGTTGATGACACTGTAAGCAGGACGATTGGGGAAGCTGCCAACATCGTGGCCATGACCCGTAATGGCTACGCGCAGGAGAACCTCTTTAGTGCCCTCGGGGATGTTGAGCGTGCGCACTCCGAGACGCTCCTCGGCCTCAATATCGTAACCCTCAACACCATAGGCCCAACTGCGATAGCCCGTCGTAGGATTGAGCGACGAGTCATAGAGGCTCTCCATGCCTATTACGGATGCCTCGCCCTCGTAGCCATAGAAGCTGACACGGAAGCTATGTGCGCGCTTCTCGGTAGCGTCAAAGCCACCGTAGTAGTACTTAAATTCGGTCTCGCCAACAAGCAACGGAGCATACTCCGTCACATCCAGGTGAAAGACCCTCTCCCACTCGCTGTCAAACTCACGACCAAAGGGGGTGAACAGGCGCGCAAGCTCATACCACTTGCCGTCGCTCTTGCTCCTAACGTAGAGCAACACCGCATTATCGTAGTCGGCAGGGCCCTCACCCTCCGAGCCCATGACATACTTCATTATCATACGGCGGTAGTTGCCACTCTCGGGGAAGCGGAGAACAAATGAGGGATCCTCGGCACCCCACCCTGCAAACTCGAGCCTTCGCTCCTCGTCCGTCACCGTAACATCGGGAATACCGCTCTCGGGGCTGAACGACCCGAAGAAGGGCTGACGAGTGAGCTGTGAAGCCACCTTGTCGGCATCTACCGAGGGCATCGGCTCCGTGTCGGGGCTGTCGTTGCCACACCCCACAACAGCCATCAACAGCAGAGTTAACACCGTGATAATAAACCACCTATGCATACCTCTCAAGATTAGTCGAAGTTAAGGTCGTTGTTGAGCTGCGGGATATCGGTCGTGGTCTCTGACTCGCCCAGCAGGTGCTCGGCAAAGTAGTCGGCCATGCGCCAGAAGAAGTACTCGTTCATGTCGCCAAAGCCGTGACGCTGACCGGGCAGCAGAAGCATGTCGAAACGCTTGTTGGCACGGATCAGAGCATCGACAACACGCAGCGAGTTACCCGGGTGCACATTCTCGTCGATGTCGCCATGCACGAGCAGCAACTTACCCTTAAGGCGCGATGCCAGCTCGGGGTTGGCCGAGATCTTATACTCGAAGACAACCTCGCCATCCTCCTTGACAACCTCGCGGATGCCGTGGTGCTTCTCGCTCCACCAGCGGTTGTAGATGTTGTTGTCGTGGTTACCGGCGCACGACACTGCAACGTCGAAGAAGTCGGGGTACATGAGTATCGCCGCCGTAGACATGAAGCCGCCACCCGAGTGGCCATGGATACCTACACGGCTGATGTCGATAAAGTCGTAGCGTGCTGCGAGCTGCTGCGCTGCAACAACCTTATCCTTAAGGCCGTAGTCACGCAGGTTGCCGTAGCCGTAGTTGTGGTACCACTTCGAGCGGTCGGGGTGACCACCACGGTTGCCGACGGTGATCACGATGAAGCCTATCTGTGCCAGACGGTCGGTGCGGTTCATGTGGCCATACCACGACTGCTCCACAGCCTCGGTCTGGGGGCCCGGATAGACATACTCGATGATGGGATACTTCTTCGTGGGGTCGAAGTCGTAGGGCTTATACATCACACCATGGATGTCGGTGATGCCATCGGCCGACTTAACAACGAAGGGCTCGGGGTACTGGTAGCCCGTGGCCAGCAGAGGCTCCATATCGGCAGTCTGCAGGGTCATCACCTTGCGACCATCGGTGGTGTAGAGCTCGCTGGTGGGTGCGGTGTTCACCCTCGAGTATGACGTGGTGAAGTAACGGCAGTCGTCCGACAGTGAGAACTGACCGTTGAAGTCGCTGGGGTCGAGCTGCTTGAGGCCCGAGCCGTCGTAGCCCACACGGAAGAGGTGCAGGTAGTAGGGGTTCTCCTCCTTGTTGTAGCCCGTGGCGGTGAAGTAGATGACACGCTTCTGGTCATCCACGCCCAGCACATCCGAGACATGCCACTCGCCCTTGGTTATCTGCGCAAGCTCCTTGCCATCTGCCGAGTAGCGGTAGAGGTGTGCCCAGCCGGTACGCTCCGACCACTGGATGACCTCCTTACCACCATTTACGAGGTAGGGGTAGCGGTACTCGATCGAGGTGTTCATCTCCTCGTGCACAACCTCGGTGACCTCACCCGTAGCCACATCCACACGGCAGAGATCCACGCGCTTGATGTCGCGGCTCTGGCGCAGAACGTAGAACGAGGCGTTATCGCCCTGCCATACCATGCGTGCGGGGCGGTCATAGCCGTCGGCATGTATCCAGGGCTTGGGGCAGATGAAGAGCATCTGCTCCTTATACTTTGCCATATCGACCTTGCGGCACTCGAATCGCTCGGTATCGAAGAGCTCCAACCAAAAATCGGGGCTCTGCTCACCGGGCATCTGGTACTTGTAGCTGAAGAGCTCGGGACGCTCCTTCAACACGTTGATAACCCAGAAGTCCTTGAGCATCTCCGTATTGCTGCGTACCGTAGCAAAGTGCTTCGAGTCGGGCGACCACTGCAGGTAGACGCGGTAACGCTCATCCTCCTTGAGCTGCTCGATGCAGTCCTCGAACCAGTGGTATGCCGTGGCATCGGTGGCATCGGTGGTTATCTGGTGCTCGACAATGGTGCTGTCCTTGGGATCTTTGATGAGCTTCTCGACATCCTCGGTAGACATATACCAGAGGTTGTTGTTCTTCTGGTACACGGCTATGCGACCATCGGGCGAGACATTGGCCCAGTTGGGATAACGGCCCTCACGCTCGTCGACCTTGGTAAGCTCCTTTTTGGCTATATCCCACTTGAAGTGAAAGCGCAGGGGCTTACCCTCCTTGTCCTTGGGCGAGTACTCGTTATTGGGCACCATGGCGCGCGAAGGCACGATGTCGAACAGCACATACTTATCCTCCTTAAGCTCCACGAGCTCGATGGGCAGGTGCTGCGCATCGAAGGGGTACTTGGTTTGCAGGGTCACCTGCTCGGCAAGGTCTGCCTGCGACCACATCTCGGTCTGTGTACCCGACTGTGGATCAACGATGTAGTAGAAGATGTCGTCGATGGTCTGCCAACGATACCAGAACTTGGTCTGGCCCTCAAACCAGTTTGGCGTGATGATGGTCTGGGGCACCAGACGGCGGATCTTCGAGGGCGAGAAGTGCTCGGCCAGAGTGTAGTTGGGCTTTACCGCCTCGGGCTCTTCGCCACGGGCGATGCCTGCCGTTGCGAAGAGGGCTACGGCAGCACAGATAATTGAGAGTCGTTTAATCATATTATTAAAGTTTTACGGTTCATACGTTTGGTATACAGAGGCAAAGATACGAAAATTTTTGGGTCTAAATCTTTGACGTTTTGTTTTTTTTAGTATATTTGCATACAATATATACACAGGTATATAGTTTGTAGATTTTTTTGTGGACGGTGTGCGTATGAGAATAGATTGATTTTAAGTCGTTTATCTCCACGTCCGACCACCACAACAGGGTTTATTAACTACTAATACTTTTTAGAGAATGATGAAATCAAATTACATCATTGAGCTTAACAACATCACCAAGTCGTTCCCCGACAAGGTTGTACTCGATGATGTCAGTTTGGCAGTCAAGAAAGGCGAGTTTCTTACAATACTCGGCCCTTCAGGCTGTGGCAAGACAACATTGTTGCGCCTTCTGGCGGGTTTCAACACCGCCACCTC
Organism: uncultured Alistipes sp.; assembly: GCA_937880705.1. The sequence continues at coordinate 8,533 of CALGRZ010000020.1, read as the reverse complement.
GGGTGAGATACGCATCGGCGGCGAGGTGATGACCGACATTCCTCCCCACCGTCGTCCTGTGAATACCGTATTCCAGCGTTACGCCCTCTTCCCCAACTACAACGTCTACGACAACATCGCCTTTGGTCTTAAACTACATAAGGTAGATCGTAAGGATATCGAGCAGCGCGTTAAGCGCGCCCTGAAGATGGTGGGCATGACCGACTACGAGCACCGCGACGTGCAGTCGCTGTCGGGTGGTCAGCAGCAGCGTGTGGCTATCGCCCGCGCCATTGTCAACCGTCCGCAGGTGCTGCTGCTCGACGAGCCCCTGGCAGCCCTCGACCTGAAGATGCGCAAGGATATGCAGATGGAGCTCAAGGAGATGCACCGATCGCTGGGCATCACCTTCGTCTACGTCACCCACGACCAGGAGGAGGCCCTCACGCTGTCGGATACCATCGTCGTGATGAACGAGGGTAAGATACAGCAGATAGGCACCCCCACAGACATCTACAACGAGCCCTGCAACGCCTTTGTTGCCGACTTCATCGGCGAGAGCAACATCCTCAACGCCACGATGGTCAAGGATCGTCTGGTGAGGTTCATGGACAAGGAGTTCGAGTGCGTCGACGAGGGCTTTGGCGAGAATACCCCCGTGGATGTTGTCATCCGACCCGAAGATGTATATATTATAGGTAACGCCGAGGCTGCAATGTTCCGCGGCGTGGTACGCTCGTGCATATTCAAGGGTGTGCACTACGAGATGTTTGTCGATACGCCCGACGGCTACGAGATACAGATTCAGGACTACAACTGCTTTGAGGTTGGTCAGGAGGTGGGCATGCTCATCAAGCCTGCCGACATCCATGTCATGCACAAGGAGCGCACGGAGAACCACGTTGCCGGCGTGATGCTCGACTCGACACATGTCGAGATCCTCGGCGAGAGCTTCGAGTGCGAGGAGCAGGAGCTGGCCGCAGGCACCGAGGTAGATGTAGCCTTCGACTTTGGAGCTGTGGAGCTCACCGACGACTCGGAGGATGGTACCTCATGGGGCATCATACGCTTCATCCTCTATAAGGGTGACCGCTACCACCTCACGGTGCGTACCGACGATGGCGAGAACATCTATGTCGACACCCACGACGTGTGGGAGGATCTCGACGAGGTGGGTATCAAGCTGTCGCCCAAGTCACTGCGCATCACTCCGGTGAACAAGCAGTAGGATTACAATTGGTTGTTTTACACTGTTCCTATTCGATTTCGAGACTATGCAGAGCAACTTCATGAAGATATTTTCACGCCGCCGCAACTTGAGCATCCCCTATGCCATCTTCCTGGCTATCTTTGTGGTGATGCCCTTGGTGCTGATCATCATCTACGCCTTCCAGTCGAAGGATGGAGGTTTCTCGTTGGAGAACTTCGAGCGTTTCATCAACCAGCCCGAAGCTGCCAACACCTTCATCTACTCGATCGGCATTGCGCTGATAACCACCATTATATGCATCCTGCTGGGCTACCCCGCAGCCTACATCCTTTCGCGCATACAGGCATCCACAGCCCGCGTTGTTGTGATGCTCTTCATCCTACCCATGTGGGTCAATGTGCTGGTGCGCACGCTGGCTACCGTAGCCCTCTTCGACTTTCTCACCCTGCCACTGGGTGAGGGGGCACTGATCTTTGGCATGGTCTACAACTTCCTGCCCTTTATGATCTACCCTATCTACAACACGCTGCAAAAGATGGATAACTCGCTTATCGAGGCTGCCGAGGATCTGGGTGCTACGCCCCGTCAGGTATTCTCGCGCGTGGTGCTGCCCCTCTCGATGCCGGGTGTGGTGAGTGGCATCATGATGGTCTTTATGCCGACGATATCGACCTTCGCCATTGCCGAGCTGCTGACGATGAACAACATCAAGCTCTTTGGTACCACCATTCAGGAGAATATCAACAACGGCATGTGGCACTATGGCGCGGCACTGTCACTCATCATGCTGGTAATCATTGGTATAACATCGCTCTTCACCGACTCGTCGGATGATGATGCGGCTAACGAGGCGGGAGGACTGTTATGATGAAGCGCATTATATCGGGTAGCTACCTGCTACTGCTTTTGGTGATGCTCTACGCACCCATTGTCATTATCGCCATCTACTCGTTCACCGAGTCAAAGGTGCTGGGTAACTGGACGGGCTTCTCTACCGAGTTATACGTCTCGCTCTTCTCGGGTGGCGTCAACTCGTCGCTCATCGATGCCATCAAGAACACCTTCATCATCGCCCTTACGGCAGCCTCGGTATCGACACTGCTCGGCACCATCGCCGCCATAGGTATCAACGACCTGCGCTACCGCAAGCGTCGTGCGATAAACTTCGTGAACAACATCCCCATCCTCAACCCCGACATCATCACGGGTATCTCGTTGTTCCTGCTCTTCGTCTCGTTGGGCATCACACAGGGCTACACCACCGTCATCTTGGCACACATCGCCTTCTGTACCCCCTATGTGGTGTTGAGCATCATGCCGCGTCTTGCGCAGATGAACCCCAACATCTATGAAGCGGCCCTCGACCTTGGTGCTACACCCTTCCAGGCTATGCGCCATATCATCATCCCGGAGATACGTCCCGGCATGATATCGGGCTTCATTCTGGCCTTCACGCTCTCTATCGACGACTTTGCCGTGACCATCTTCACCAATGGTACAGATGGCTTGCAGACCCTCTCGACATATATCTATGCCGATGCTCGCAAGGGTGGTCTTACCCCCGAGCTGCGAGCACTCTCGACCATAATCCTTGTGGTAGTACTTGTGTTGCTCGTCGTCGTTAACTTCCGCGCTCGCCGTCAGGCCAAGCTCGCCGAGCAGCAGCAGATAACCATCAAAAACTAATCGGCTATGCGTATAAAGAACTATATCGGCCGTCTGGTGGCCATCGTAGCGGTGGCACTCTGCATGGTAGGGTGCGGCCCCGACCGCGACAACATCCTCAAGGTCTACAACTGGGGTGACTACATCGACGAGGAGCTGCTTACCGAATTCGAGGAGTGGTACTTCGAGCAGACCGGCGAGGAGGTCGAGATCATCTACCAGACCTTCGACATCAACGAGGTTATGTTGGCCAAGATCGAGAATGGCCACGCCGACTTCGACGTGGTATGCCCCTCGGAGTATATCGTGGAGCGTATGTTGCGCCAGGATATGATCCTGCCCATCCTCACACCCGAGTTCGAGGCCGAGATCAACGAGCGCGACATCAACTACTTTGACTGCATATCGCCATACATCAAGGAGCAGTTCTCGCTGCTGGAGGCCCCCGAAGGTCACGACCCCAACGACTATGCCGTAGGCTATATGTGGGGCACCACGGGCATCCTCTACAACACCGACTGGGTCACCGAGCAGGAGGCCCTGAGCTGGAACCTTATGTTTGACCAGCGTCTCGACGACAAGATCCTGGTCAAGGATGCCTTCCGTGACGTCTACTCACCCATACTCATCTATGCCAAGACCATCGAGGCACGCGAGCGTGGCGAACTGCGCTACGACGAGTACCTACCCATAGAGACCATCCGCGAGCTTATGTACGACTCGTCGGACGAGTCTATCGCCCTTGTCGAGAGCTACTTAAAGCGCATGAAGGAGCTTGTGGCGGGCTGGGAGGCCGACTTCGGCAAGGAGATGATGACACAGCGCAAGGCGTGGATAAACCTTATCTGGAGCGGCGATGCTGTGTGGGCCATCGAGGAGGCTGCCGACGTGGATGTCGAGCTGGCCTACGCCGTACCCAAGGAGGGCAGCGTGGTATGGTTCGACGGCTGGGTGATACCCAAGTATGCCAAGAACCCGCGTGCTGCGCGCTACTTTATCGACTATATGTGTATGCCCGAGAACGCCATCCGCAATATGGATGCTACGGGCTATGTCAGCGTCATCGCCACGGAGGAGGTGCTCGATGCTATGCGCGATGACGAGCTGGAGAGTGTTTGCGACTTAAGCTACCTCTTCGTTGACCACGAGGGCAACCCCCTCGAGGGCTCGGAGAGTGTACCTATCGACCCTGTGCTCTACCCCGACCGCGCGGTGATAGACCGCTGTGCCGTGATGCACGACTCGGGCGACCGCACCGACAAGATGTTGGAGATGTGGTCGCGTGTCAAGGGAGATAACCTCTCTACGGGCATGCTGGTGGGCATCATCGCCTTCTTCTCGGTGCTCTTCGTCTGGGGTATCTGGCGCAAGGTGGATAACTACCGCAAGCGACAGAAACACCTGAAGCGTCGCCGCCGCCATGCCGAGCGCAAGGTCAAGAGCCAACCACAGGCCTAAACGAGAGAATTATTACTACATAACCTAAATTTATTAATTTTTTACGATGACAAGAAAGGTCCTCCTTATGCTTGCCACCATGGCATTGTTTACCTCTGTGTCGGCCACTGCCGCCGAGCTCAACCCAACTACCACCGGTGAGGTCACCGCAACAACAGCACTACCTTCAGACGACGACGAGAAGTACGAGTGGGAGTTCTGGTGGGGTGCAAACTTCGACATCGCCTCGAACTATATGTGGCGAGGCTTCGACCAGTCGTACCGTGGCGGTAACGGCACTATGTTAGACCCCTCGTTCCAGCCCGGCATATCGTTTGGCTATGGCAAGTTCTATATCGAGTTGTGGGGCAATGCCTCGCTTTTGAGCAACTACAAGGAGTTCGACATCTTCCTCGGCTTCGAGCATGAGAACCTGCTCGTCACCCTATACGATGTCTACTGCGGCAACTTCGACACCCCCTTCTTCGATAAGCGCATGACGAGCCACAGCCTCACTGCCACTATCGACTACACACTCTTTGAGCGTCTGCGCCTGCACTGGGCTACCACGTTCCTCCACCCTAACGACTTTCTGGAGACGGGCAAGCGTGCCGGCAAACGCGCCTTCTCGTCATACTTCGAGGTGGCCTACACGCAGCCCGTCAAGGATCTCTTCGACATAGAGTTCACGGCGGGTGCATCGCCCTTCACCGGCCCCTTCTGGTGCTACGAGAGCGATATGGAGACCGTAGCCAAGGGCTTTAACGTGACGAACTTAAGCATAATGTTTAACCGCGAGTTCGAGATGGGCAACATCACCTTCCCCGTGCAGCTGGGCTACATCTACAACCCCCTCACACGCTACCACTACGCAATCTTAAAGGCGGGTTTTGCATTCTAACCTCGCACATAGATACCATGCAGGGGCTGTCCAACAGATTTGTTGCGACAGCCCCTTGTGGTTGAACGACGCTATGTCGTTTTATATAAACCGTGCGCGCTGCCAACGCCCCGATGACTGCGTTGTCACCTCACGCTCTACGATACCCGTGAGAACGTCGGCCGCATCGTCGTGAGGGTTGGCACGGAACTTACGACGATAGGTCGTGAGGTGAGCATACAGCTCGGGCCAGCGCATATTCCAATCGCGCGGCATGCGTATGGTGTGTAGTACCGTGGCCGAGTTGGAGAGTATGCGCGCCTCCTTGTTGCCACTCTGGTGAAACCACTCCACACGCACCATCGGCGCGAGGCGTTGCAGCGAGCGGGCAAAGCCTCGACCACCGTTGTTGCTCTCGACATAGGCTCGGCGCGTGTCGTTGGCCGCAAACATCGCAGCCACCAGCCTCTCGGTATGCTCCATCGCCTCACGCGAGTAGACCACATCGGTGATGTAGATCACACCATCGGTATCTATGGCGTAGCTCATGGCACAGAGGTAATCATCGCCCGTGTCGGCCGTGTCGACATAGCACGAGCGCGCCACAATATCGCGTGGAAGCATGTCGTACTCCCTGAAGCTGTCACCATAGAGCAGACCCTCACGCGACGAGGGGTGCCCCTGATACATAGCCTCAAAGCGCACAGGGTCGAGCCTACGCTTGGCCATGAGCAGCTCGGCACTCTGCTGCTCGGGCCACAGTGCCTCACCCTCGCTGCGAGGGTCAATCTCGGTTGGAGGCGTGGCCTTCAACGCCTCGAAGTTCAGATATAGCCACTCACCATCCCCTACGGCTTCGATGTCACCCCACGAGTTGAGCATGCGACAGGGCTCGCTCCGCATAAGACGACCAATGAGGTCATCCTCATGCCAGCGCGTGAATACAATCAACTCGCTCGAGGTGTTGTGCATGCGCGTGCGCACCACCGAGGTGTACCAGTCCCAGCAGTTATCCCTCACCACGGGCGACTGCGCCTCCATAGCATCCTTGTACAGGTCGTCGAGGATGAAGCAGTCGACACGGTTACCCGTCAGCGAGCCCTCCCTGCCTACCGATATAAGCTCGCCCTTGTGGCCGATGATCTCCACCTCGTCCGACGTGCGGATGTAGCTCGCAGGCTTGTTACCACGCTTTATGGTGGTCTCGGGGAAGATCTCGGCATACTCCCTCGACTCAAGGATGCGCTGCACACGGCGGTTGAACTTCGAGGCGAGCGTACCCGAGTAGGAGGCTATGGCGATACGCATGTCGGGGTTAAGACCAAGCATGTAGGCAGGCAGCAACGTCGTGGCACCCACGCTCTTGCCATGCTGCGGCGGTACGGAGACTATAAGCTTGCGCAGACGACCCAGGGCAAAGGCCTCGAGGACACGATAGTAGGTCGAGTGAAAGTCGGTGAACTCCAAAAAGGGGTATATCTCCCCACTAAAGTCGTGAAACGACACATTGTCATACGTTGCCATACTACTCGAAAAGCTGTTTGATGAACTCCTTAAACGAGAAGTCGTTGAGAAACTCCTCGCCACCCTGCGTCGTGTGACACTCCCACCACACTGGATGAAGAGCGACTATTGCCCTCGGCGAGCTACCCTCCACATCACCCTTGCCACGCTCAACAATAAGGGTACAAAGCAGCCTGCACTCCACATCCCCATCGATGCACTCTACCGTGCCCGAGAAGAACTCCTTTGCACCTATTTTTGACACGAGAGCCTCGGCCAGTTTAAGATAAAGATTAGTTGAAATAGTGTACATAACTGATATTTTGATATTTTATTGTAAAAAATTTGCAAATTCAAAACAATTGCTTAACTTTGTAGTGCAAATATACATTCAAATATTTACCTTGTCAATAGTTTTGTACAATATTTTAATATCATATTTTTCTATATGGAGACGATAGGAATGCGATTACGTCTTATTCGCAAACAGTTAGAGATGACACAAGATCAATTGGCACAGCGACTTGGCGTTGGCAAGGCGGCACTTTCGATGATCGAGACCGGCAAAGCGGGACTCTCGACACGCAACCGCAACATCCTTGTTCAAGATTTTAACGTAAATCCTGAATGGATAGAGACGGGCAACGGCAAGATGTTTAACGCCGAGCCCGACCTGACGGCCTACCTGCACCGCACGGATAACTCGTTGCCTTTGCAGAGCGTGCCTCTCTACTCGATTGAGGGCACAGCGGGTCTTGTACCGCTCTTTGCCGAGCAGTCTACGGCCAAGCCTGTGAACTACATCCACATCCCCAACCTGCCGAAGTGCGATGGTGCGATATATATTGTAGGCGACTCGATGTACCCCTTGTTGAAGAGTGGCGACATAGTGCTTTACAAGCAGCTCAGCCGTGTGGAGGATGTATTTTGGGGGGATATGTACCTGCTGTCGATAGATATTGATGGTGAGGAGTACATCACCGTGAAGTATGTTCAGAAGTCGGAGCATGAGGGTTTTGTGAAGCTCGTCTCGCAGAACCAGCACCATGCCGACAAGGAGGTAGAGATCAGCCGCATCCGCGCCATAGCCCTGATCAAGGCCTCGGTGCGCATGCACACCATAGGTTAGGCTGTATAGGGCGAGTAGGAAGAGATAGGACTGGATAGGAAGAAATGGGAAGAGATAGGAAGAGATAGGAAGAGATAGGGATAGCACACAGCTACCCAATAAATGTCGGCCGCGCTAATACCCATCAAGTCCTATCAAGTCCTATTAAGTCCTATTAAGTCCTATCGACTGCGCAAAATAGGACGAATAGGACGGAATAGGACGGAATAGGAAGAAATAGGAAGAGATAGGATATTTAGGGATAGCACACTGCTACCGGATAAACGTCGGCCACGCTAATACCCATTAAGTCCTATCAAGTCCTATTTAGTCCTATCGACTGCGCAACCTACACCACCGAGAGTCCTATGATGGGCAGGTGCCCAGAGCAGATGCGAAGCATTGATGACAAGCGTGCCGGATGGGGAGCTTGCTCACAACATTCGGCACCCTCGTCATCGAGTGCCGCCACCGCGGCCGCTCGGGGCACACCACACGCCACCACCGCACGCCGCACGCCAACAAAAAAAAGGTCAACCTCTTATCGAAGTTGACCTTTGTGCCCAGGATAGGACTCGAAGCGCAGTGCCATAGGCACAAGCTAGCGCGGATACATTATTAGCGCAGACCTTAAGGTCGAGCAATGAAAAACTATTATCCGCGCAACCTACACCACCGAGAGTCCTATGATGGGCTGGTGCCCAGAGCAGATGCGAAGCATTGATGACAAGCGTGCCGGATGGGGAGCTTG
>CALGRZ010000019.1 GCA_937880705.1 uncultured Alistipes sp. | reverse complement strand
AGCAGTATCCTATTGCCAATATCCACGTTCCCAAGACTATCGACAACGACCTTCCTCTGCCCGCCGGCATGCCCACCTTTGGCTACCAGTCGGCAAAGGGCGCAGGTGCTGTGATCGGCACTGCGGTATATAACGATGCCCGCACCTCGGCCAACTGGTTTGTGGTTGCTGCCATGGGTCGCTCGGCAGGTCACCTTGCCTTTGGTATCGCCTCGGCATGTCACTATCCGATGATCATCATCCCCGAGATGTTCAACAAGACGAAGATCACCATCGACAAGATCGTGAGCCTTATCGTGTCGGCCATCGTTAAGCGCAAGCTTATCGGCATGGACTATGGCGTAGCCATGGTGTCGGAGGGTGTCTTCCATGCTCTGGATCAGGAGGAGATCCTCAAGTCGGGTATCAACTTCTCGTACGACGAGCACGGCCACCCCGAGTTGGGTAAGGTGTCGAAGGCCGAGATGTTCAACACCCTCTTGGAGAAGCGTGTTAAGTCGCTGGGCCTCAAGGTTAAGTCGCGCCCCGTGGAGATCGGCTACGAGGTACGTTGCCAGACACCCTGCGCCTTCGACCTTGTCTACTGCTCGCAGCTCGGTATGGGTGTCTACAAGCTCTTCTCGGAGGGCAAGACCGGCTGTATGGTCTATGTCAGCCAGGAGGGTTATGTATCGCCCCTCTATTTGAAGGATCTGCAGGATCCCGAGACCGGCAAGATACCTCCTCGCTTGGTAGATATCAATGCCGACAAGATCCACCAGGTTATCGACAACATCATGAACTATATCACCCCCGAGGATTACGAGGCTGCGAAGGCCTATCTGCCTAATCCCGAGGAGTATGACTTCAAGCGTATCCTGAACTGGTAGCCCTGCGAGGCTCTGCGGAGCTTGTAGTGGATGTATAACCCCGAGGCGAGTCCTCGGGGTGTTTTTGTTGTGGGAGGGGGGAGGAAGAGATAGGAAGAGATAGGACAGGATGGGAAGAGATAGGAAGAGATAGGAAGAAATGGGAAGAAATAGGAAGAGATAGGAAGAGATAGGAAGAAATGGGATAGCAGGTTGCTACCGGGTAAATGTCGGCCGCGTTTAATCCTATCAAGTCCTATTTAGTCCTATCAAGTCCTATCGACTGCGCAAAGTCCTATCGACTGCGCCCCGCTCCCCGCACCCCCGCCCCCATTTTCGTATCACCTGCACCAATATTTTGTACATCGGGTATTTATTCGTATCTTTGCCACAACATTCTACCTATGGTAGGCGTTAAAAGTGAAAACCGAAAAAATATGGTATATCTCAAAATAATACTCTTCGGCCTTCTGGCCTTCGTCGAGCGACATCCATGGTTCTGCCTGCTGTTGCTCCTGATAGGTATCTTCGCTCCGGCACTCTTCAAGGTCGCCGGCTGGATCATCCTCGGTGTTATAGCCCTCTTCCTGATTATACTCGGTGTGGGCTACCTGCGCATGCGTAAGATGCAGCGCGAGATGGAGGAGCAGATGCGCGGTATGGGCACAGGCTTTCAGGGTTTCGGCTCAAATGGTGGCAGTGGCACAGGCTTTCAGGGCTTTAGCTACACCAACTTCGGCGGCATGTCGCTCGAGGAGGTGGTGCGCCGCATGCAGGCCGAGGCCGATGCGCGTCAGCGAGGTGCGCAGCAGAGCTCCGGCACGACAAGCTCGACCACAACGTCGGGCACTACCGAGAAGCGCATCAGCGACGATGTGGGCGACTATGTAGAGTTCGAGGAGGTCAAGGATAGGTAACGACGGACAACTAAACCAAAGATCAATGATATCGCTTTTTGAAAATATCGGCAGGTACTGCTTGCTCCTGGGCAAGGTCTTCTCGCGCCCCGAGAAGTTGAGCATCTACTACCGCCGTATATGGTTCGAGATTGAGGCTCTGGGCTTTAACTCCATATCGCTCACGGCTATCATCTCGGCATTTATCGGTGCTGTTGTGGCATTGCAGATGG
>CALGRZ010000018.1 GCA_937880705.1 uncultured Alistipes sp. | reverse complement strand
ATGTGAGGATTTCAAGGGCGAGCATAACGACAAAGTAGCCTTGTTATACAACTTCTTTTTGAGCCAATCGGTTAGTTGATCGGCGTGATGATGTAGCCGTAGCTATACTCATCGTCGGTTAGGCGGTAGGGGTCGTGCGGCGACATACCCCACGAGTTATCGCCACCCAGACCGCGCTGCGCAAGGTCGATATGCAGCACCACCTCGCGGCGAGGCTCTATATCCGAGTAGTGCATCTGCTTCTTCATGCCAAGACCCGGGTCGAGATCCTCCGAGCGGTAGGGCATGGCACTGATGTTGAGCGGCTGCAGGCCATCGACACGAAGGCCGACACCGCTGTCGTTGGTCAGCTCCACCCAGCGGACATCCGTCTTGTTGCCCGACTCCTGGGGTCGCACATAGGGGAAGAGCTGCTCATCGGTAGACTGCTCCCACAGACCGAGGAACGATGACTCGCACCTATCCGAGTAGTTCTCCCAGGGGCCACGACCATAGTATTTGATGTTCTTGTAGCTCTGGGGCAGTATCATACGCATACCGAAGCGCGGCAACTCGGGCACATACTCGCCATCGCGCTTCCACTCCACCTCGACCTGCAACGAGCCATTGGCACGGAAGGTATAGATGGTGGTGTAGTACGACGGAGCATCCACAAGGTAGTATTCGCCACGCACGACTACCCTATCCTCGTACTCCTCGACGGTGGCACCCAGCGTCTTACGACGGTTGGTGCGCCATACGTTGGCGGTACGCTGAAGGCCCTCGCCCCAGTCGTTGTCGGTCATGGCACGCCAGAACCAAGGCTCGGGCATCGCCGACATAAGGCTACGGCCATTCGACACATAACGCTCCAGGCGGCCATTGGCGGTGTTGAAGAGCACGCCCGTTTCTCCGACAAAGGCGGCCAGCCAATTCTCGCTCTTCTCGATCTCGATTTTACCCTCAGGAAGTGCCTTCTCGAAGCGGTAGGGCTGAAGCACAAACTGCTCCTCGGCAGCGATATGGCCCTCGTTGAGAAGCTCGTGCGGCTCGATGCAGCAGGCCATAACGGTGAGTGTCCACTCGGCTAACGAGTCATCGGTGGCGTAGTCGATAGCGACATCTACGCTACGACCCGCAGGACAACGAGGCAGCTCAACGCTCTCAACCCACCTCTTATGTTCGCCATCGCGTGCGGTGTAGTAGCTGAGAAAGAACTCCGAGAGGTCGGTATCGTGGGTGTTGTTGTAGATGCGCAGTGTCTTGCTGTCAACGAGCTCAAACTCCAAATCCTGATAGACCTTGCGCACCTCTTTTAGGCCGGGGTGGGGCGTGCGGTCGGGCAACACAAGGCCATTGCAGCAGAAGTTCTCGTCGTGGGTGTACATCCACGCGCCGAAGTCACCGCCATAGCCCCAATAGTGGCGGCCATCCTTACCCACGGCATCGAGGCCCTGATCTACCCAGTCCCAGATAAAGCCACCCTGCATGTGGGGGTGACCCTCCATAATGTCGAAGTACTCGCGGAAGTTACCCGTCGAGTTACCCATCGCATGGGCATACTCACACATGATATAGGGCTTTGTGGGGTTCTCCCACTCGGCATACTTGCGCAGCTGCTCGATAGGGGGATACATCGGGCAGATGATATCGGTATTCTGACCACCGTAGGCCTGCTCAAACTGCACGGGGCGCGTCTTATCGCGCTCCTTGATCCACCTGTACGCCTCGGTGTAGACCTCACCATCGCTACTCTCGTTACCCATCGACCAGATGATCACCGAGGGGTGGTTCTTGTCGCGCTCGACCATCGAGCGTATGCGGTCGTGGTGCGCCGCCTTCCACTCTTCGCGGTGCGAGGGGTGGAAACGCGGGAAGCTCTCGTGGTAGCCCGTGCCACAGCCGTGAGCCTCGATGTTGGCCTCGTCGACAAGCAGTATACCATACTCGTCGCAGAGGTCGTACCACTCCGTAGGCTCGGGATAGTGGCTGGTGCGCACAGCATTGATGTTGTGCCGCTTCATAAGGGCGATATCCTTGAGCATAAGCTCGCGCGTTACGACATGTCCCGTTGCGGGGTTGTGCTCGTGGATGTTTACGCCGTTGATCATCAGACGCTTGCCATTGAGCAGCAGCACAGCATCCTTGATCTCCACCTTGCGGAAGCCCGTGCGCACGGATGTCGCCTCGACGGTCTTGCCACCTCTCTGCTTAAGCGTCACCACAGTGGTGTAGAGGTTGGGGTGCTCATGGCTCCACCTTGCCACCTTCGAGATGGTGCGCTGAAAGTCGACATCGCCCACCGCTCCGGCCTCAAGGGCTATGCTCTTCGAGAACTTTGCCACGGCCTTGCCCGCGCTGTCGAGGAGCTGGAGCTCCACCGTGCCGTTGAAGGGCTCACTGTCGTTATTTGCCACTGTTACGGTAGCGTTGTAGAGGCCATTACGATAGCTCTTGTCGAGGTCGCCGACGATAAATAGATCGGCGATGCGCGTCTTTGCTACCGAGTAGACCTTCACCTTGCGATCGAAGCCCGAGAGTCGCCAAAAGTCCTGATCCTCGAGGTATGAGCCATCCGACCAGCGGTAGCCCTCGATAGCGAGGGTGTTATCACCCGCCTTGATGTAGGGCGTGATGTCGAACTCGACGGCAGTCTTCGTACCCTCCGAGTAGCCTACCTTGTGGCCATTGAGCCAGAGGTGCATAGCCGCGAGGCCCGACTCGAAGTGCAGGATAACATCCCTGCCCTCCCAGTCGGCAGGGAGTGTAAAGGTGTGGCGGTAGCAGCCCGTGGGGTTGTCGTCGTGGGGTATGTAGGGCGGATTCATGGGGTAGGGGTAGGTGACATTGGTGTAGATGGGCACACCGAAGCCCTCGACCTCCCAGTTGCCGGGCACCTTGATCGTTGTCCACTGACTGTCGTCGTAGCCCTCGGCCCAGAAGCCCTCGGGACGCTCTGCCGGGCTCTTGCTCCAGCTAAAACGCCACTCGCCGCTGATCTCCATCACCAGCTCCGACTCTCCACGCGCCGTAGCAGCCTCGGTGGTGAGGTAGGGGGTGAAGGTAGCCTTTGCGGGGAGCTTGTTCTCGGCAAACATCTCGGGGTTCTCCCAGTAGGGGTCGGGCTGCTCCGCCACGGCACGATAGCCGATGGCCGATAGTGCGACTAGACACATCATCATAAATAGTCGTCTCATACTCATCTATTGTTCATTTAGGTTGTTATCGTTTGATTATCAGCTCATCGGCCTTGATCTTCGGCACATAGTGCACACCCTCCTCGCGGTAGTAGTTCAGTGGCGCACCCTCCGAGCACTCCACCAACTCGATATGCTCCTTGGGGCGACCTATGGCCAGCACCAGGCATGGCTCGAGGGGCAGTGCCAGCTCGTCGCGCAACGCTGCATGGTCAAAGGCCCCTATGCAGATGCCACCCAGCCCTATCTCGACGGCTTGCAGCAGCATCGACTGCGCCACGATGCCGAGGTCTATATCGACATACTTCGACTCCTCGACCGTCGAGCATACCACAACAAAGGCTCGCGGCTCGGTGCCGGCAAAGGGGAGCTTCAGCTCGGGCAGGGCACCACCCAGACGTATATGCTTGAGCACCTTGTCGGCCTCATCGTCCAACACCGGGCGGAAGCGCAACACCTGCTGGTTGCGTGCCGAGGGTACAAGTGTTGCCACCTCGATGATACGGCGCAGCTGGTCCTCGCGCACCTTGAACGTGGTGTCGTAGCCACGGTAGCTGCGATTGGCGCGCAGCAACCTACGCAGCGAGGCTGCACGACGGTGCACGGTCTGCTGTCGCGCATAGTCCTCCATCTTCTTCTCCAGGTAGTTATCTGCCATAGTACACAACAATTTTTACAAAGATAGTAAAAAATCCTCACTTCCAAGGCTCTTTATTGCAGAACCATCATGCAGAGGAAGCATCATTATGATGCAGATATCATCACTTGAGGCGGTAGATGTTGTAAGAGTTGGTTGCTAAAGAGGCATCATTATGATGCTATCCTCACTTCCAAGGCTCTTTATTGCAGAGCCATCATGTAGAGGAGGCATCACTCTGATGCCAAAGATACGAAAAAGATTTAAGATATCCTCACTTGAGGCGGTAGATGTTGTGCACAAAAAAAGATAGGGGCCTATCCACTTTGGACAGGCCCCTATTGTAGGCTGTTATGCAACAAGAGATGTGTTGCTAACTGTTGCTGCTGTTACTTCTTATCCTTAAATGTGATGCCATATACCTCCTTGGCATACCTCTCCATACGCTCATGGAAGGCAGCCTCACCGGCCTCGATAGGATTCTCGATTACGGCGCGCTCGTACACACGCATCTTCGATGCATCGAGGTTGGTCATCGAGTGAGGACGAGCCATGGGCACGGGAGCCTCGCCGAGTGACTCTACGGCGGGAGCTGCTACGCGACCTACGCTCTGGTTGCTGTTAACGGCTGCTGTCGAGGCACCCTTACGCTTCATCACGATAGGACCTGCAACGCGGGGGTTAACAGGCGATGCATAACCCATCGAGAGCTGTGCTACGCAGGGGTAGTAGGTCTCGGTAACGCCATCCTTGTCGGTGTAGACGATGGGGTTGATGGTGACGGTGTTGCCATCCTCCGATACCTCCACGGGGAAGCGAGCATCGAGGAGTAGCTGACCCTTGGTATCGTAAACATCGGCACCGATGAAGCTATACTGACCTACACCGAGCATGTAGAAGGTGTAGTCCATACCGAAGTTGAAGGTCTCCATCGGGAACTCGCGCTCGATATCCAGGGGCAACCATACCGAACCATCCTTATCAATCTCGAGGTTCCACTTCGGACCGAAGTCGTAGAAGATATGAGATACCTCAGAGAAGTTGAACTCGGAGTCGGTGAAGAGATCCCAGGGATCAGCAATCATATCGAGCATGTAGGCCTTATCGGCGAAGTTGTAGCCGAGGCACAACAGACGGTTGAAGCCACGGGTGCGGCGGTTGTACTGATCGGCAAGCTCCTTGAACTCCTCGAACAGAGCCTCGGTATCGCTTCTCGATACACCGGCAGCCTCGTAGACGGCGTAAACCTCCTCGCTGAGGGTCTCGGGGTACTCCACACCACCAGAGATAACAACCTTGCTGGTGTAGTTACCTGCGTCGGTGATCTTGTAGGTGTTGTCCTCGTTAAGCTCGTAGGTCTTCATAGGTGCGGTAGCCTCCCACTCGCCAACAAGCGTAGTGAAGAGCTGCGACTCAACACGCTCGGGGTAGTTGGCGTGAGGAGTGGTGTAGTCGCATACGGCCTTCGAGCCAACCTCGTTGGGGTTGTTACCCGTACCCTCCCAGTTGTATGCCAACACAGCAATACGAGTGGTTGCGTTATCGCGGCTGGGCCATGTCATATTGAAGCCCTTCTCCGAGTTGATCTGATCGATCTCGTTAGGACCGAAGGGGTTACCCATCTGCTGGAGCAGTGACAGGTAAGAGTACTCCTTAAGGATGGTGTTGAACTCACGAACGTAGTTGCAAGCGAAGTAAGCCTCGGTGATAGGCTGGTTGGTAGCACGAACATTGAATGTCACGCTGAAGGGGTCGTTGCTGGGCACGGCAGTAACCTCGATCTCGGGTGCAGGCAGCTCAACCTCGGGCAGCGTGAATGATGTCTCGGTGAAGCACTGCAAATTACCCTCGTTGTTACCCATAGCGGTGACAAATACGCGGATGGTCTTGCCACCAAAGCCCTTGGTGTTCACGAACCAATCGGTGAGGTAGATCTCCTTGGGCTCGTTGTAGGTCTGCGCTGCGAAGTTGAACAGAGAGAAGTACGAGCCGGTGAACCACTGCATGTAATCCTCTCGGTTGTTGATCAGGGGCAGAACCGTAGCCTCATACTCACCCTCCTCAAGGAGCAGTACACAGTAGAAGATCACATCCTCCGACGGGGTAAACTGGATGATGGCGTCGATAGGGGTCTTATCGTAGACTTTAATATCCACCTTACCATCAAACGACGAGGGAGCCTTACACTCCACATCGACACGCTCATAGTAACCTGTCCAGTACTTCTCCGAGTCGTAGCCATCCATGCCAAACTCGTTGTACCATCTCTCCCAGTCGTAGGCAGCTACATAGTAGCCCTCACCCCAACCGTAGGGGCCTGTATCCTCGTGACCCTCACCAAGCTCGGGATCGAACTCCTGGAGAGTGTACCAGCTAAACTCACCTGCGAGGAATACACAGGGCTCACCGGGGGTCATCGGGTCGCAGAATGTTGCGACGTTACCCTCGGCATCGTACATAGGATCGCCATCCTCATCACGCTCGACGCTATGGTACTCATCGTAGGTGATGTTACGGCTCTTGGTGGTGTACTGACCGGCGTTGGTAAGCAACATATCGGCCTCGATTACCTCGCGCTGCTTCTGGTAGTTGTACATAGGCAGTGAGGCTGTCGTGTAACGAATGGCATTGCCACGCTCGATAACCTCTGCGGGGATGTCGAGGTGCACCTCATAGCCATCATACATCGTATCTACAACGGTGACGGTATCGGTATAGGCCACGGTAGTGAACTCAACCTTCATGACCTCCTCATAGATACCGCCTGCTGCGGGCTGGAAGGCGAAGTAGACGGTGTAGGTATTACCGGCATCAAGGCCCGAGACGGTAACCTCGCTCTTGGTCTCAACATCGGTAGCCTCGATGTTGACCTTCTGGCCTGAAGCCAGGATAGCTGTTGCGGGTGCCTCAACATCCGACAACAGATAAGAGAAGCTCTTAATACCCGAAGTGAGTACATCGAACTTTGCAGAGGCGGGACCAACATTGGCCACCTCAACATTTACCGACACCTTGCCACCGGGGGTAGGCTCGGGTGCGGGCTCGGTACACGATACCACAACCAACCCTGCCACGAAGGCAACGAGGGTAAATAAGTAGTGCTTAAAATTTTTCATAAATAAAGTTATTTGGTGTTTGTTTGTGTTCAAAATTACAAAAGTGTGCAATCCACACGATTGCAAAGGTAGTAATAATTTGCAAATATCCTACACAATAGTAGTTTTTTCGGCATATTCGAATAAATATTCACAGCAGAGGGTATTATTCAAATATTTCAATAATTTAGCACACCACCGCACCAAATAACCAGCATAGAAAATATTAAGATTTTATTCTTTTTTGCGACATCCATTTGTGACACCCATCGAAATCGGGTGTGCACCACACGTCACAAAAAAAGATCACCCCCACGAGGAGTCCTCTCCGGTGGGGGTGATCAGCTTGCCGAGCAGCCTCTAATAGATCAGGTAGTCGTAGTAGAAGTAGTCCGTGTCGACATTAACCGCCGAGCGCAGTTTGGTGCCATCCGAGGCATACTCCAGCAACAACTCCGCCATGTAGCCATCAACCATCGCAGCAGCGTCGATGATATAGGTTGTATCGGCATTGGGGCGATCCAGACGCTTGACATCGTCTACGGGGGTAGCTACGCCATACTCCGTCTCGAACGAGGTACGCACAGCCTGCGGAAGATCAGTGTAGTAGATATCGAACTCGGTGAGTATCCACCTGCCGTCGAGCGTGTACCACGCCTCGCAGTCGTTCGACACACCGGGGAGCTTGAACTCTACGCTGTCATACTTGTGGTGACGCTCCCACTCAACATCTCTGGCCTTGGGATACTGATCTCGGAAAGACTTACGGGTATCCTGGGGGGCACGATAGTAATCATCATCACAGCCTGTGGCAAAGGCCATAACAGACAGAGCAACAAGTGCAAACAAAACTCTTTTCATAGCAATTCTCATTAATTAAATTTATTCTTTTATCTATTCTTTTACTAACTTTCCCGGGAGGAGCAAACAGGCTCACATCACATCTCGGGCGGGGGTCTAATCGTCGATATCCGTCAGACGGAACTCATTGTTGAAGGTCAGCTCCAACCCTCCTGTAAGCTTCACCTCCCACTCCCAGCGGTCGCGCTTAATCTCGATGATGGTACCCTCGGGGTAACTCTCCTTGATATAGCTGCGGATGGCCTGCGGGACGATCTTCTCGGGCACCTTGGTGTAGCGGCAGTCTACCTCGGTCCACTTGCCCGAGCCGTCAAACTCCACCTTCGCACCACTGACGAAGACAACCTTATAGTCGGTCGAAAGGACATCACGGTCACGGATGACATGCGACACCTTCTCCTTGGCAAAATACTCATTAACAAAGGCCTTCGCCTCGGCGGGAAGCTCGGCATACTTGATCGGGCGGTCATCACTCCAGTCGCCCGAAGCCGCCGCATAAACAGGGGACACACACACAAACAATGCGACGGCTGCAAAGATTAACTTCTTCATAACACAAACACTTAAATTAACCAAATTATCTTTACCACTTTTAACTGTTTCTTGTTCGTATCAAAGATCCGATCTCTGATTTTCGTACTGCAAAGGTCATACACAAATTTGAAATGAATTTGAAATTTTGGCCTCGCGCCACACTTTTTTGAAAAAAATCGAAAAAAAATCCGCTTTTTCATCAAAAGCGGATCGTGAAGTGGTGTTTGTCACACGAAAAGTCATACTCTATGTCGTAGCCGTAGTGGTCACAGATGGACTTCACTATGGCAAGGCCGAGACCCGTGGAGCCCTCACGCGAGGTGTGGGTGTAGAAGCGGTCGAAGACACGGTCACGCTCCAGAGGCTCCTTACCCGAGTTACTCACCATGAGCCGCTCGGCGGTAAGCTCAACCTCTATTGCGCCACCCTCCTCGGTATAGATATAGGCATTCTTGAGCAGGTTGGTGACAAGCGTACGCGCCAAGGCCTCGTTTATATATATATGGTGGTGCGCCACGCCCTGCTGCGAACAACTAAGCGAGCGGTACTCGTAGACCTCACCGAGCGTCAGGCGCACATCCTCGACAAGGGAGGCAATATCCACCTCGCTACTCTCGGCCACCTGACCGCTGTCGATACGCGCCAACATAAGCAACGTGCGGTTCAGGCGCACGCTGTGGCGCAACGACTGCTGTATCTTGGCCAGCTCACGCAGCTGCTCCTCACTGGGCGAGGTGTGGTCTATAAGGTAGTCGACACGGTTGCCGATAACGGCCAGTGGCGTCTGCAACTCATGCGAGGCATTGCCCGTAAACTGTCGCTGGCGATCCATCAGCTCCTCCCAGCGGTCAACGGCACTCTGCGCCGCCTGGTTCAGACGGCAGAACTCCTCGACACTGGTGTTGTTGGGCACAGGCTCAACGCCCTTGCCCGGCACATAGCCATCTAACCAGCGCAACAGAGCATACAGCGGGCGCATGGCACCGCGAAAGACCAGCGACGAGATAACCACTACCACCACGAGCAAGAGGGCAAAGAGCGACACCACCCAGTAGAGGATGGTCTCGCGCAGATCCTCCTTCTCGAAGGTGGGCATGGCAACCTCGAGGCGATAGTGACGACCTTGCCTATCGGTAAAGGTGCGTGTCATCACTCGCGCAGGCTCCGTCTCGCGCTTCTCGGGGATGTAGACCTCACGGTCACAGAAGGCGACACCCTCATAGAGGGCCAGCTCCGACTCGTCGATAGGCTCGATCATATAGCTGTTGTTCGAGCCACTGTTGAGCGAGGGCAGAGGACGCCCCTCGTTGCAGCGCGAGATGATCAGCTCGGCATAGTCCTGCAGTGAGTCATCGGCCTCGTCGTTGATCTCGCCAATCATGGCCGAGTAGAAGAGTACCACCCACAACGCCATGATGGGCACCAGAGCCGCCAGCAGGCTCCACAATATACGGTAGGAGAGCTTCATGGGTCTACTCTTTATGGGTTAGTTTATAGCCAAAGCCGTAGATCGAGCGTATCTCGATAGCGGCACCCGCCTCCTCGAGCTTACGGCGCAGGTTCTTAATCTGGGCATATACAAAGTGGAAGTTATCCGACTCATCGGCATAGTCGCCCCACACCGCCTCGGCAAGCATAACCTTGTCGACAAGGTGTTCGGGACGCTGCATAAAGTAGAGCAGTATGTCAAACTCCTTCTTCAGCAGCTCCACAGCCACGCCGCCAACCTTAACGCGGCGCGACGAGGGGTCGAGGCTCACATTGCCCATATCGATGGTCAGTGCCCCGCCACTGCGCCCACGGCGCAGCACCGAGCGCACACGCGCCAGTAGCTCCACCATGTGGAAGGGCTTGGCCAGGTAGTCATCGGCACCCAACTCAAGGCCCTGCACGCGATCATCCACCGAGTCGCGCGCCGAGATGATAATCACATTCTCCCTGCGACCCATGCCACGCAGCAGCTCCAGAAGGTCGAGGCCCGAGCCTCCGGGCAGCATAACATCGAGCAGTATGCAGTCGTAGTTATACCCTGCAATCTTCGTCTCGGCCGAGATATAATCCGAGGCACTCTCCACAACATAGCCCTCACCGCGCAACTCGCGCTCGATAAGCTCCCTCAACGAGGCCTCATCCTCAATAATCAGTATCTTCATATATAGTCCAACAACTTTTACTCGTCGACAATGCCCCCGCGCCACGCTTAACAGCCTCGGCCGTAGGCACCATTGCAATGCCAAAGATACAAAAAGGATTTTGAAACGAAGTTAAAATTCGCCACAAAATCCCCTTTTTTTGTCATTTTTTTTCGCAACGGCTACATCATCCGCAAGGTGTCGGCTTGCTGCCGAACATCCTGCCGAAGGCTGTCGACCGCCTCAACTTGCTCGGCCGTCTCAACTTGCTCGACCGCCTCAACTTGCTCGACCGCCTCAACTTGCTCGACCGCTTCAGCCCTCTCTACGGCACGCGGCTTAAAGAGCATCGAGCGATAGTTGCCGAAGTTCATCACGGCAAAGAGCATAATGGCTATTGCGCCAAGGGTAAAGAGCACCCCGATAGTTCGTCTTATCATAATCAGTTCATTGTTTTAAGCTCCTCCACGGCGCGCTGCATAACATCGTCTATGGCGTAGATGTTCGAGTAGAAGCCCGACTCGTTACCCAAGGCGTTACGACCTATGTAGGCGCGTATCTGTGCAAGGATTATCCTGCGCGATGTTGCCAGCTCGCTACGGTTGGTCTTCACGCCATTGCGCTCGGCAAAGCGCACAAACTCACCCATAAGATCATGTGCCGAGAGCATGCTGTCGAGCTGCTCGACACTCTGAAGGGCATCTATCTCGGCACGGTGGCGATCCGTAAAGTCGATGGTGTAGCGGTACAGGACATTGCTGTTCCACACCTCGTTATAGTACTTCGTGATACCTACCGTATCCAGCGGCATGAAGATATCGGGCATGATGCCGCCACCGCCATAGACCGTGCGGCCCCCGGGCGTGGTAAACTTAAGGCGGTCGTCGAAGCGTATCGAGTCCTCGGAGAAGAGCTCGTTATGCAGGTAGCGGTCGTAGATCTCCATGTGGTACGACAGCTCATCACCCGACGTGTAGGGCTTCTGTATGGAGCGACCCGTGGGCGTGTAGTAGCGTGCCACGGTGAGCCTTACGGCCGAGCCATCCGAGAAGGGTATCTGCGTCTGCACCAAGCCCTTACCAAACGTGCGGCGACCCACGACGATGCCTCGGTCGTTATCCTGCACGGCACCTGCAAGGATCTCGCTCGACGAGGCACTACCCTCATCGACAAGCAGTGCTAAGGCTATGTCGGTCGAGTGGCCTCGGCCCGTGCTATACTGCTTCTGGCGGTTGCCATGGCGATCCTCGGTGTAGACGATGAGCTTGTCGGCCGGCAGGAACTCATCGGCGATGAGTATTGCCTGGTCGAGGAAGCCTCCCGAGTTACCACGCAGGTCGACTATAAGGCGTTTCATGCCCTCCTCGCGCAGACGGTCTATCGCCCCACGCATCTCGGCATGTGACGTGCGCGAGAACTCATCAAGACGTATGAAGCCTATGGCGGCCTCCCTGTCGAGCATAAAGGCCGTCTCGATGCTGTGCAACTCGATGGGAGCTCTTAGCACGGTGATGTCGACCAGACGGTCCAACCCCGTGCGCTGCACCGAGAGTGTCACCTGCGAGCCGCGCGGGCCTCGCATCAGCCTCACCATCGAGTCCTGCGGTATCTTCTGACCCGCCACGGGCTGCTTATCGATAAGCATCACCCTGTCACCGGCCCTCACGCCCGCCATATCGCTCGGGCCCTGGGGCACGACGTTGAGCACCATGATGGTGTCGGTCGAGGCGTTAAAGACGATGCCTATGCCGTCAAACTCACCCTCCAGTGGCTCGTTGACACGCTCGAAGTACTTCGCAGGGATATACTCCGAGTGGGGGTCAAGCTCCGAGAGTAGTTCGGGCAGCACCTTCTCGTAGATGGTGTCGAGATCTATGGGGTCGACATAGTAGCGGTTGATGTGCATTATGGTCTGCATCAACTTATCGTCGCCGGCGAGGTGACGCTCCAGTGCCGACATATCCTCGGCAAAGCCCCCTGCACCCACACGACTACGCCCCAGCTGCTCACTCATCTGCAACACAAGGTTGCGCATACGACGCTGCTCGCCACTGCGACCAATGGCAACGCCGGCCCACACCAACGAAGAGAGCACCGCCACGACGAGCAGTGTCATCCAGACTCTATGTTTTGTAACTTTTCGATTCACTTATTCTCACTTTTTGGAGCTATGGCATCGGGCGCAACAGCAATGAGTACCGCGCAGGCAGAGCCTCGCCACAGTACCCATCACCGCAATGCTCTGTTGCTCCGCAGATTACTTATTCTTGAAGGTGTAGGTAAGACCTACCGAGAGCATCGACTGCACCTGCAGCTTGTTGATCTCGGCCTTGTTGTAGTAGAGCTGCACATATATCTGTGTCGAGATATACTTCGTGGCCTTGATGTCGATGGTATTCTCCCAACGCAGCGTAGGCACCACATGCTCATATTTGGCCTGTGTCTCCGTAGGCTTAAACTTGGCCATCGACGAGAGGTCGGTGATCCAACCATAGAACGAGTAGGCCGTAGTACGGTAGCGCAACCAACCATTCTTACCCCACGTCTTGTCGAAGTCGAGCTGTACCGAGAGACCGCCCTCATACTTCGACCTACCAACAACCACACCATAATCCTTCGTCGTCGAGAGGTCATGACGGTAGGTGGCACTCATGGCGATAGGCGCGAGGTTAACCTTGAGCGGGAACTTCGACGAGGGCAGCACATAGGTGAAACCGGCCGAGAGGTCGAGGTAACCGGGTGTCATGAAGTTAGACACGGGGGCAATGGAGTTCTGCTGGTCGCCACGCGCCGCATAGCCACGCGCAAACTGTGTACGGAACTTCAACGTAGCACCATAGGTCCAGTTCTTGACCATGTCCCACTGGGGTGCTGTCGAGAGGGCAACCTCGTCGACATTCTTGAACCATACGCCACGCTGCTCGCCATTGAGATCGATCTTCATGTTGTTGTAGCCGAACTTCGCCGAGGCGGTATTGGTCAGCGTAAACTTATTCTTCTTGTAGGTGTGCAGGAAGTTGACATTGGCCAGGATGGTGATGGTGTTATCACCCGCCGCCTGCCAGTGCTTGTTGAAGGCCGTCAACGAGCCGTGGAGGTTGGCCGAGAAGTCCACCGTATTGCGCTCCTTGCGGATTGCCATACGGTCGGCACGACGCTTCGCCTCCGAGACATAGTCGGCATCGACGGTCGTGGTCTTCATATCGTTTTCGAAGCTCTGCTTCTGACTGCTTGCTGCCACATCGTCAACAGATACCTGTGCCATGGCATCGGCACCGGCAAAGAGCAGGGTCGCTGCCACCAGTGTAAAAAATCTCTTCATAGTTATTATCGTTTGATTGTTATTGCCAATTATGAGGCAAAGATACAAATCTTTTTCGATTTTTAGTATCTTCTGTGCTATAATGATGTCTACTCAACACTACTACCCGCAACAAAAACCCCATCGAGTGGTAAAATCACATTTTTTTTATATCTTTGGCATCAGAGTGATGCCTCCTCTACATGATGGCTCTGCAATAAAGAGCCTTGGAAGTGAGGCTATCAAAATACTTTTTACTATCTTTGCAAAGTAACTTTCGAAAACATTAGGAGTATGAAATATTTTGGAGCACATGTCAGTGCATCGGGCGGACTGGAGAATGCCGTGCGCAACGCGCAGGCCATAGGTGCCAACGCCTTTGCACTCTTCACAAAGAATCAACGCCAGTGGTCGGCACCGCCACTGACCACCAACCAGATAGCCGCCTTCAAGGGGGCTATGGCCGAGGCCGGCTTCACCGCCCGGCAGGTGCTACCCCACGACAGCTATCTGATCAACCTCGGACACCCCGATGCTGAGGGCTTGCAGAAGTCGCGCGATGCCTTCTACGAGGAGATGGAGCGTTGCGAGCAGCTCGGACTGGATCGTCTTAACTTCCACCCCGGCAGCCACCTAAAGCGCATCACCGCCCTACAATCGCTCGACCGCATTGCCGACTCGATAAACCTCGCCTTGGAGCGCACCTCGACGGTTACCGCCGTGCTGGAGAATACGGCGGGTCAGGGCTCCAACCTCGGCTACTCGTTCGAGCACCTGGCCTACATCATCGAGCGCGTGGAGGACAAGAGCCGCGTAGGTGTATGTATCGACACCTGCCACGCCTTTGCTGCGGGCTACGACCTGCGCACACGCGAGGCCTGCGAGAAGACCTTCGAGGAGTTTGACCGTATCATAGGCTTCGGCTACCTGCGCGGCATGCACCTCAACGATGCCATGCGACCCCTCTCGAGCCATATCGACCGCCACTCATCGCTGGGCGACGGAGAGATAGGCATCGAGTGCTTCCGCTACATCGCCACCGACAGCCGCTTTGACAACATACCCCTCATCCTGGAGACACCCAACGAGGCGATATGGCGTGAGGAGGTGGCCAAGTTGCGCAGTTTTGCTAACGAATAATACCACACAACCATCATGAGACGACTACTATCTACACTCGTGGCCATGGTTATCGGCATTGCGGCCATGGCACAAGGCATCGGCGAGATACCCTACACCATAGGTGCCGACATCTCGTGGTTGCAGTCACAGGAGGATCGTGGCACGGAGTTCTCCGACGGAGGCGTCAAGGGCGATGCACTGGAGATCTTGCGCGACAACGGCTTCAACTATATCCGTCTGCGCCTCTTTGTCGACCCCCGCTCGGAGTTAGGCTACTCGCGCCGTGAGGGTTACTGCGACCTGGAGCATACGCTACAGATGGCACACCGCATCAAGCAGGCGGGGATGATGTTCCTGCTCGACTTCCACTACTCGGACAACTGGGCCGACCCACAGAAGCAGATCATGCCCCAAGCCTGGCAGACATACTCCTACATGGAGGTACAGGAGGCCCTCTACAACCATACACGCGAGGTCTTGGAGGCCCTCGTCAAGCAGGGCACAGCACCCGACATGGTGCAGGTGGGCAACGAGGTGAGCAACGGCATGTTGTGGCCCTACGGCTCGGTGCGACACTCGTTTGAGGGTCTGTGCGGACTCCTCAAGGAGGGTGTGCGTGCCGTGAGGGAGGTGACCCCCGAGGCGGCCATCATGCTGCATGTGGCCCTCGGTGGTCAGCACGAGGAGTCGGTGCGTTTCTTCGAGGCTATGAACCGCTATGGCGTGGAGTACGACCTCATAGGTCAGTCGTACTACCCCGAGTGGCACGGTACACTCGAGGAGCTGGAGTTCAACCTCCGCGATCTGGCCACACGCTACCACAAGCCCATCATCGTGGTGGAGTACCGCGACCACTTCAAGGAGATTGACCGCATCGTGCGCTCACTGCCCGAGGCCCTTGGCCGTGGTAGCTTCATCTGGGAGGCCACATCACCCCAGTGGGGCAAGCTCTTCGACGAGGAGGGTGCTGCGACACCCGCACTGGATGACTACAACCGATAAGCATATCGCGATATGGGATTTTGGGAGCTGCTGCTCATAGGCATCGGTCTGGCAATGGATGCCTTCGCCGTATCGGTAGGCAAGGGCATCACGCTGAAGCGCGTGGAGCTGCGCCATGCCTGCACTGCGGGGGTGTGGTTTGGTGGTTTCCAGGCCCTTATGCCCATCATAGGCTACCTGCTCGGCACCGGCTTTGCCGACATCATACGCCACATAGACCACTGGATAGCCTTCGCCCTATTGGGATTTATCGGGCTGAACATGATACGCGAGGCGATATGGGGTGACGAGGAGCATAACGACAGCGATTTCAGCGCACGCAAGATGTTTGTGATGGCCATCGCCACCAGCATCGACGCCTTGGCCGTGGGTGTATCCATGGCACTGCTCGACGTCAATATATGGGTTGCCGCCACCGTCATCGGCGTGGTGACATTTATCCTGTCGGCCCTCGGCACATACCTCGGCAAGAGCTTCGGCTCGAGGCTCGGCTCGAAGGCGGGCATCGTGGGTGGCATAATACTTATAATAATAGGTATCAAGATACTCGTTGAGCATCTTTCTAAGGGCTGATCACGCCACACTGCTAAAATGAAAATTGGGGCTTTAAGGCCCCAATATTCGTTTTAGGAAGGTCATCGTCTGTCGCGCGAGCTGGTCAACAGCGGCACTCACCTCGTAGACCATGTCCAGACGTTGCTGCCAGCGTATCAGCTCAGCACGAATTGACAGGAGGTATATGGCCACCGCCACAACCATCGCCACGCCACCTACGACGAGCAGTGCCAGAGCCGTGCTACCCATCAGCGTGGCGAGCCACCATACCAGGGCAGCACTGACGAAGAGCAACCCCACAAGGGCTGATAGCACAAAGAGTATCAGTGGCATAGCAACCGACCATTAGCCCTACTTCTCGCAATCGCAGCCTCGCAGGCTCTCCAGATCCTCGCGCACCTTCTCGGCCGTCTCGTCGAAGGCGTGACGTATCTTGCTACGCAGCTCCTTGCCCGACTGGGGCGTTACCAGCATGGCCAGCGCAGCACCCACCAGAGCACCACCAATGGCCGACATCAAACAGAAACAAGAGTTTTTCATAGTCGTATGGTTTTAAAATGTTATACACCCCGAAAAGTGGCAAAACACAGGCCAAACAGAGTGCACCATAACAGTAATTTTTGTACCTTTGCCATCTGAGAGATGCGCGCTTGCGCAGCGGCCTCTTTGCAAAGGCCTCCGACTCGAGTAGGGCAGATGCAACATATAGCCTATTTTTGTAATATGAGCCTATCACCACATATAGTCGCCTTCACCGGACACCGCCACTACGACCACTCATCCGACGAGTCGCTGTGGGGCGTTGTGACGCGGCTCTACGACGAGGGCTGTCGCATCTTCCGCACGGGCATGGCCGAGGGCTTTGACCTTGCCGCAGGCGAGGCTGTACTGCGCCTAAAGGCTGCGCATGAGGATGTTATGCTCGAGGCCATAATACCCTACCCCGACTTCAAGAACCACTTTGGCATGGTTGACCGCAGCCGCTACGACCACATCGCAGAGCGTGCCGACAAGCTACGCTACACGGCCACGAACTACCATGTGGGGGTATACCGCCAGCGCAACGACCTCCTAGTCGAGGGTGCCGGCTGCGTGGTGGCATGGTACGACGGCTCACCCAGCGGCACACGCTACACCATAAACCGCGCAAGAAGGCAGCACTCGCACATCATAAATCTCTATCCAAGGAGGCAATTAGAGCTATGGAAATAGCCCCACACAATTAGCCTTTATCTCCACTTTTTGTCCCTTTTACCAACAACTCAACCATAGTTTTATCGCTTTTACGCATTTATACTACCAATATTTTGGCAATCTCTTCGTACTTTTGCACATCTTTTTAAAGTGCATTAATTCTAAATGAGGAGACTATGAATATTAAGCATCTATTGTTGGCCGTTGTAGCAATGGCCTTCACGGTCGGTGCACAGGCACAGACCACCACCAACGATGTTGAGGCTCTGCAGGAGCGCGTGGAGCAGCTCGAGAAGAAGAGCTCGTTTAAGTCATTCGCTGACAAGCACCTCAAGCTGTCGGGTTACCTCCAGGCAGGTGTTGAGTGGAACCAGCACGACAAGACGTCGTTCTATCTGCGTCGCGCCCGTGTCAGCCTCTCGGGTGACATCGTCGACAGCAAACTCGACTACCGTCTTCAGGTCGATATGGCCGGCTCACCCAAGGTGTGCGACCTCTACCTGCGTTACAGACCTCTGAAGGAGATCGGTGCGCAGATAGGTCAGTTTAAGCTCCCCTTCTCGCTGGAGAACGAGCTCTATGGCCCCACCAAGTTTGAGTTCATCCAGTACTCGTACCTCACCACCCTGCTGGTGCGTAATGACAAGACCCTCGACGGCATCTCGGCTACGGGTCGCGACATGGGTGCACAGATCTTCGGTGGCTTCATCCACAAGGATGGCTACAGCATCATCAACTACAACATCGGCGTATTCAACGGCTCGGGTATCAACAACAAGGATCACAACAAGTCAAAGGATATCATCGGCCGCCTCATCATCAAGCCCATCAAGGGTCTCTCGATCTCGGGTTCGTACATGTATGGCGAGACCAGCTTCAACGGCAATGCATATATGAAGAGCCCCCGCTGGTCGGTAGGTGCTATCTACGACGTGCGCCACTGGATCGCCCGCGTGGAGTATGCCCAGGCCAAGTTTGGCGAGGCCAATGCCGACGCCTTCTACGCCCTTGCCGGCTACCACTTCGAGCGTCCCTGGTCTGTTGTGGCACGCTACGAGTTCCTCAACACCGACTTTACGGACCTCTTAAGCCAGGATCGCATCACGTTGGGTGCTGTCTACAAGCCCATCAAGTACCTGCGCCTGCAGCTCAACTACTCGTACACGATGTATGATGCCATGTCGGATAAGAACGCCCATGGCCTTAACCTGATGGTATCGGCCATCTTCTAACGAATAACCAATAAATAGGAATAGGTATGAAAAAGTTTCTGACGGAGGATTGGGTAGTAACCTTCCTGAGTATTCCTCTGCTTATCATCGCAGGCTTTGCCTCACTGCTGCCCGGTGGTGGCCCCAAGGTACCCTCAACACTGGTTACCGGCGAGGCGTGGTTGAACATCGGTGTGCTCTTCCTTATAGCACTTGTGCTGCTCTACATCGGCAACCGCCTGCTGAACCGCCCCTTGAAGGGTCTGCTGCTGTCGTTCACGGTCATCTTCGCCATCGCTCTGCTGGCGCAGTGGATCGCCAAGATCCCCGAGGTTAAGTATTTCGGCTTCGAGGCCGTATTCTTCTCGGTTATCTTCGGTCTTATCATCCGCAACGTATTCCACATTCCCGACTGGCTGAAGCCCGCCATCCAGGGTGAGTTCTTCATCAAGATCGGTGTTGTATGCCTCGGTGCTACGGTGCTCTTCAGCGACGTCATGAAGTCGGGTGCTGCCGGTCTGTTGCAGGCCTGCATCGTAGTGGGCGTGGTATGGTTCTTCGCCTATACGCTGGCTCGCAAGTTCAAGGTGGAGCGCGCCACGGCGATGACCCTCGCAAGTGGTTGCTCGATCTGCGGTGTGTCGGCATGTATCACCGCTGCCGGTGTTGCAGGCACCGACCGCAAGCAGCTCTCGTATATCATCTCGTTGGTGCTCATCATCGTAGTGCCCATGATCTACCTTATGCCCTGGCTGGCACAGCTCATCGTGCCCATGATCACCGACAACGTGGAGGTGCAGAACGAGATCATCGGTGCTTGGATCGGTGGTACTATCGACACCACATCGGGTGTAGGTGCATCGTCGGAGATGGCAGGTGAGGTGGCACAGAAGACCGCCATCATCGTTAAGGCTACCCAGAATGTGCTTATCGGTGTTGTTGCCTTCTTCATCGCCCTCTACCTCTCGGCTCGTGGCGAGGGTAAGACGGGTGCTCCGTCACTGGGCATCGTATGGGAGAAGTTCCCCAAGTTCATCCTCGGCTTTATCATCGCCTCGGCAGTATTCAGCCTGCTCCAGTCGCAGGATCTGCTCACCCTCGATGCCAAGGGTAAGATTATCGAGACCTCGCTGGCCAAGAACTTCTCAACATTCTTCTTCTCGCTGTCGTTCGTCTGCATCGGTATGGATACCCGCCTCAAGGATATCATCTCGAAGGAGAACCGCAACGCTCTGTATGCCTTCCTGGGTGCGCAGTGCTTCAACATCGTGGTAACCTTCTTCGTGGCATGGCTCATGTTTGGTGTTGTGAAGCCCTCGCTGGAGGGTAAGCAGCCCGAGGAGGCCGTAGCTACCGAGCAGGTTGAGGCCGTGGAGGAGCAGAGCGATAAGCTGGTCATCCCCGTGGAGCCTGCCGCCACAGAGTCTGATGTTGAGGTTACCGAGTTCGAGAAGATCGAGAACCAGGAGTAATCCATCACAACGGATATAATGCAAAACAGGGTCTGCACGCGGTGCAGGCCCTGTTTTTTGTGTGGTGATGGCGCAGGGTGCGAGGCGAAGAGCGAGAGCGCAGTCGATAGGACTTGATAGGACTTAATAGGACTGGATGGGACTTGATAGGATAGCGCGGCCGACGTTTACCCGGTAGCAACATGCTATCCCTATTTCTTCCTATCTCTTCCTATTTCTTCCTATCTCTTCCTATTTCTTCCTATTTCTTCCTATTTAGTCCTATCTCTTCCTATCTCTTCCTATTCCGTTCTACCTCTTCCTACCTCTTCCTACCTCTTCCTACCCCTCACCCAACACAAAACCCCGAGGATAATCTCCTCGGGGTTTTGGTTATTGCGACGGGCTACAGATAGCCCTCACATCGAATTACAACTGGGGACCGGCAGCTACCAGAGCCTTACCCTCCTCGTTGGTGGTGAACTTCTGGAAGTTCTTCACGAAGCGACCTGCGAGGTCCTCGGCCTTGGTGTTCCACTCTGCCACGTCGGCATAGGTGTCACGAGGATCGAGGATGGCGGGGTCAACGCCGGGAAGTGCGGTGGGCACCTTGAAGTCGAAGATAGGAATCTGCTTGGTCTCGGCCTTGTCGATAGAGCCATCGAGGATAGCGTCGATAATACCACGGGTATCCTTGATCGAGATACGCTTGCCGGTACCATTCCAACCGGTGTTCACCAGGTAGGCTGTAGCACCCGAAGCCTGCATACGCTTAACGAGCTCCTCACCATACTTTGTGGGGTGGAGCGAGAGGAACGCTGCACCGAAGCATGCCGAGAAGGTGGGCGTAGGCTCGGTGATACCACGCTCGGTACCTGCCAGCTTGGCGGTGAAGCCAGAGAGGAAGTAGTACTTCGTCTGCTCGGGGGTCAGCACCGATACGGGAGGCAGCACACCAAAGGCATCAGCCGAGAGGAAGATAACCTTCTTGGCTGCGGGAGCCTTCGATACGGGCTTCACGATGTTGTTGATGTGGTAGATGGGGTACGACACACGAGTGTTCTCGGTTACCGACTTGTCGGCGAAGTCGATCTTGCCATTCTCATCCACGGTTACGTTCTCCAGCAGTGCATCACGACGGATAGCATTCCAGATGTCGGGCTCATTCTCCTTCGAGAGGTTGATAACCTTGGCGTAGCAGCCGCCCTCGAAGTTGAATATGCCGTCGTCATCCCAGCCGTGCTCGTCGTCACCGATAAGCTGACGCTTGGGATCGGTCGACAGAGTGGTCTTACCCGTTCCCGACAGACCGAAGAAGATGGCAGTCTCGCCCTTCTCGTTGGTGTTTGCCGAGCAGTGCATCGAGGCGATACCCTTCAGAGGCAGCAGGTAGTTCATGTACGAGAACATACCCTTCTTCATCTCGCCACCATACCAGGTGTTGAGGATAACCTGCATCTTCTCGGTGAGGTTGAATACTACGGCAGTCTCCGAGTTCAGACCCAGCTCCTTGTAGTTCTCAACCTTTGCCTTTGAGGCGGTGAGCACCACGAAGTCGGGCTCGCCATAGTTGGCCAGCTCCTCCTCGGTGGGACGGATGAACATGTTCTTCACGAAGTGTGCCTGCCATGCCACCTCCATGATGAAGCGGATCTTGAGGCGGGTATTCTCGTTGGCACCGCAGAAGGTATCCATAACGTAGAGCTTCTTCGATGAGAGCTCCTTGCCTGCGAGAGCCTTGAGCTCGTTCCATGTCTGCTGCGACACGGGCTTGTTGTCGTTCTTGTACTCGTCAGAGGTCCACCAGATGGTATCCTTGGTAGTCTCGTCCATCACGAAGAACTTATCCTTGGGCGAGCGGCCGGTATATACGCCGGTCATAACATTTACAGCACCCATCTCGGTAACAACACCCTTGTCGAAACCGGTAAGGCCGGCCTGGGTCTCATCCTCGTAGAGAGTCTCATACGAAGGGTTGTACACTACCTCCTTGACGTCGGTAATGCCATACTTTGACAAATCAATAGTAGCCATAGTGTTTGATTTTTTATTAATTATTACTTCTGTATATCCTATATCAATGAATTTTCAGTACTCCATCCAAGCCATCGGACACTCTAACGCAGCTCCGATGCGATATGGTATATCACACATCAAATTCGATGCAAAGTTATAAATTATTTTTGGTCTGTGAAAATCTTAACACAACTTTTTTAATATTTTTTAAAAATAAAACTACCCTATCGCAAAAAAGCTGCAACCCCATGAGTTTAGCGATAACTCACGGGGCTGCAACTTTTGCTCTATGGTGAAGCGATTAGCGCACGACACGCACCTCGCGCGCCTCGACACGGCCATCGTCGGCAGTGACCACCTCGAACTCGACACGCCAATTATGTTTCAGGTTCTTGAAGCCGTCGGTAAGGATCGCCGTATAGTGCACATAGACATCCTCTCCATCACTCTTCGTGATGAAGCCATAGCCTCGCTTGGTATCGAACCATTTAACCTTACCCTGCATAGCATCGATAGTTTTCAAAAGTCAAAGTTACTACATTTTTAAGCATAATGCAAGAATAAAACGGTACTTTTTAGCGTTTTATTTGCAGATACAAAAAAATGGGACTATCTTTGTAGAGTAGAAAATAGACAAAAATCTAAAAATCATACCACTATGAACTCAAAGTTAAAGATCGCTATGCTGGCAATGCTCGGTTTCTCGACAGCCTGCAACGCCTCAAAGAAGGCACAGAAGGAGTCTCGCGACCAGGAGCCCCAGCGTATTGAGACCGACTCTATCGACACCCGTATTCAGCTGATGTATGGCGTGCCCAACCCCGACGGCCGTATAGCCATCGAGCTTACCGAGGAGGAGGCACAGAAGCGTCTGGAGGAGGTACGCGCCGAGGAGGAGCGTATGAAGAAGGAGGCCGAAGAGAAGGCCGAGTAAAGGAGGCCGAGGAGAAGGCCGAGTAAGCCCCAAACGTAACCAAATGGCAAACAAGCAGAGATTAGGTCTGCGCAAGTGGCTGGGTCTGAAGCTCTTCAACAGCCTCTATAACGATGTTGCGCAGAAACACGAGTTGCGTACACTCTTCTGGGAGTGTACGCTTCGTTGTAATTTGTCGTGCCGTCACTGCGGCAGCGACTGTCGCGTGGATGTGTCGGAGCAGGATATGCCCCTCAAAGATTTCCTGAAGGTGCTCGACGAGGAGATAACACCACATGTCGACCCCGCGCGCGTACTTATTATATTTTCGGGTGGCGAGGTGCTCATGCGCCGCGACCTCGAGGAGGCGGGACATGAGGTTACACGTCGCGGCTACATGTGGGGCATGGTGACCAACGGCATGGCCCTCACACGCGAGAGGCTCTACTCGCTGGTTCAGGCCGGCCTGCGGTCGGTATCTGTCAGCTTCGACGGCTTTGCCGAGGAGCACAACCATATACGCCGCAACCCCCAGAGCTTCGACAGGGCGCGCGAGGCGATACGCAACATACGCTCCATCGAGGGTCTTAGCTACGACGTCATCACCTGCGTGACACCCGCCATGGTTGACCGCCTCGAAGAGTTCAAGGAGTTCCTCATCTCGGAGGGCATCGCTCGTTGGCGCATCTTCTCGATCTTTCCCGCAGGTCGCGCGCGCAAGGATGAGAGCCTGCACCTGGGCAAGGAGCAGTTCTGTCGCGTCATGGAGTTCATCCGCGCAACACGCCGTGAGGGGCGCATAACCCTCAACTACGCCTGCGAGGGCTTCCTCGGTGGCTACGAAAGCGAGGTGAGGGATCACTTCTACATGTGCGCTGCGGGTGTCTCGGTGGCCTCGATCCGTGTCAATGGCGACATCTCGGGATGCACCAGCGTCAGGGCCAACTACACGCAGGGCAACATCTACCGCGACAGCTTCTGGGAGGTATGGCAGAGGGAGTTTAAGCCCTTCCGCAACCGCGACTGGGCCAAGAAGGATGAGTGCGCGGAGTGCAAGGTGTGGGAGTTCTGCCACGGCGGAGGCATGCACCTACGCGACGACGAGGGCCGACTGATGTACTGCCACTATAATATGTTGAAGTAGGAAGAGGCGGAGCTGGATAGGAAGAGATAGGACGGGATAGGAAGAGATAGGGAGAGATAGGAAGAAATAGGAAGAAATAGGATATTTCGGGATAGCAGGCTGCTACCCAATAAATGTTGGCCGCGCTAATACCCATCAAGTCCTATCAAGTCCTATTTAGTCCTATCGACTGCGCCCACTGCGCCACCGCGCCCTGCACACCGCTACCCAATAAACGTCGGCCGCGCTCCTACCCATCAAGTCCTATCAAGTCCTATTAAATCCTATCGACTGCGCCCTGCGCCAACGACTATATCTCGACAAGTCTGTTCTTAATGGCATAGACCACCAGGTTGGCGGTGTTCTTGCACCCCGTCTTCTCGAGGATGTTGGCACGGTGCTTATCCACGGTGCGCTTCGAGATAAAGAGCTTGTCGGCAATCTCCTGGTTCGACAGGCCGCGACACACCTCCACAAGGATCTCGATCTCACGATCCGACAGCGCATCCTCATCGCCCGACACGGGCAGATTATTGTGCATGCTCATATTGCGAATAAGCGTGCCATAGAGGGCCGAGCTGAAGTAGCTGTCACCGGCCATGACACTCTCCACCGCAGCATAGACCTCCTTGATGTCGGAGTCCTTGAGCAGGAAGCCCGAGGCACCACTCTCCATCATGCGGGTGTAGTACTGCTCCTCGCCATACATCGAGAGGGTGATGATACGCAGGTCGGGACGCTCCACGAGGGCACGACGTGTCGTCTCGGCACCATCCATGCCGGGCATCGAGATATCCATAAAGACCACATCCACCGCGAGTGTGGGCAGCAGTGCGAGAAACTCCTCGCCACTGCCTACATCGGCAACGACACTGAAATCATCACGCTGGGCCAGCAGACCGGCCAGGCCACTGCGAAAGAGCGAGTGGTCATCAACAAGGGCTATGTTAACACTATTTTTTATCATAGGGCTTAATGTTTAATCGCTGATAGTCGCTGCCCGACAGATGGGCCATGCTGCTGTCGATGCTCACCTCAGCGTGTGCCGACATGCCGTGACCACGACTACTGTCGAGCGTGAAGCTGCCACCGAGGGATGATATTCGAGAGTTGATGTTCGAGAGTCCCATGCCACTATCCTGCACCTCGCTCTGCGAGAAGCCGCAGCCATTATCCGAGTAGTCGAGGTGGAGCATGTCGCTGTGCAGCTCGAGGCTGAAGAGTATGCGACTGCAGCCCGAGTGCTTGAGCGAGTTGTTTATAAGCTCGCAGACGACTCTATAGAGGATAACCTCGATGTTGGAGTCGAAACGCTGGTCGCGCAGCGTGGTGTTGAACTGTATGGCGACATCGTGCATCGAGGCCACGCGATCCACGAAGTGCTTGATGCCGCGCGCCAGACCGAAGTTGTTGAGTATGTGTGGCGAGAGGTTGTTGGATATCTCGCGCAGCGAGCGTATAGCCTCGTCAATGACGGCCGTGGTGTTCTGCAACGTCTTCCTGTCGCGGTCGTTGAGCTCGACATTCGAGAGTGCCGAGAGCGACATCTTGGCCGACGAGAGCAGCGGGCCGAGGCCATCGTGCAGCTCACGCGAGAAGGAGGCACGCGATCGCTCCTCGGTGCGTAGCACGGCGGTCATAAGTCTATTCTCGAGCAGTCGGCGGTGCAGAGCCATGCGGTCGACATGGTTGACAAGCAGACGGGCAAAGAGGAGGCTCATCGAGAAGGTTACCGAGACGATGATACCCATCCACGCAAAGGCGAGGTTGGGCACACGCATGCCATCGTAGACCAGTAGCTGCAGGCCACGCTCCACGGTGAGGGTCACCAGCGCGATGACACACAGCACCCACATTGCACGGTACTTGGTCTGCGGAATGAGGTAGAGGGCCACCACGGTGGCCACAACCTGCATAAGTATGCTTACGATGGTCAGTATCTCAACACCTGTCATAGTTCAACCTACTTTATCACACCGTCGAGGCTCTTCAACATCTTGTAGTCGGTCATGTCGACCTGTATGGGTACCACGGCGACATAGCGATGCTTGAGTGCCCACTCGTCGGTATCCTCGGCCTCGGGCTCCGCATTCTGGAAGGCTCCCGTGAGCCAGAAGTACTCCCTGCCGTGGGGGTCCTGACGTGCGTAAAAGTCCTCACGCCAGAAGCCGCGTGTCTGGCGGCATAGACGGATGCCCTCGATAGCCTCTGCATCACACTTCGGCACGTTGACATTGAGGCATAGCGGGCGGGGCAGGCGGTCGGCCTCGGCAAGCACCGAGGCGATGACCATGCGGCCATACTTAACAGCACCCTCGAAGTCGGCATCGGCATCGTGGTCGTCGAGTGAGAGACCCACAGAGGGCACATCATAGAAGCTACCCTCGATGGCGGCACCCATCGTACCCGAGTACATGACATTGACCGCAGCGTTGGAGCCATGGTTGATACCCGACAGCACGAGGTCTACCCTGCGCTCCGCAAAGAAGTGGTCGAAGGCCAACTTGGCGCAGTCCACGGGTGTACCCGAGAAGGCGTATATCTCGATGTTGTCGCTCTGCTGAATAGGGCGCAGAAACAGTGGCGAGTTGATGGTTATGGCCTGGCTCATGCCACTCTGCACACGGTCGGGGGCGATGGCCACCACATGGCCAAACTCCGCAGCGAGCTCCACAGCACAACGAAAGCCCTTCGAGAGGTAGCTGTCGTCGTTGGTAACAAATATCAATCTTTCGTCTTTCATAGTCTAAGCGTTAGTAGCCCATATCCTCATCGGTCGAGGCATCCAGGCGTATAGCAATCATGATGAGCATCGTGAATGCCAGCAGCGACGAGCCACCATAGCTCATCAACGGCAACGGGATACCCATCACCGGCATCAACCCTATGGTCATGCCCACGTTGACCCACACATGGAAGAGCAGTATCGAGGCCACACAGTAGCAGTAGACACGGCCGAAGGGCTCCTTTATTCTCTCACCCATGCGCATCAGGCGCAGGATGAGGGCCATGTACATCATGATGACGACCATAGCTCCGACGAAGCCCCACTCCTCACCCACGGTGCAGAAGATAAAGTCGGTATGCTTCTCCGGCACATAGTCGTACCTGATCTGCGTGCCCTGCATAAAGCCCTTACCGAAGAGTCCTCCCGAGCCGATGGCGATCTTCGACTGGTTGACGTTATAGTCGATACCCGTGGGGTCATCCTTGGCACCCACGAAGGTGAGTATTCGGTTCTGCTGATGGTCACCGAGCTGCGAGAAGAGAAAGTCACAGGTCGGCACAAAGACCATGGCGTAGATAAACATCAGTATGGGCCACAGCAACATCAGCGTGCGGGTCTTCACCGCCACGACAGCAAGCACCACGGCCGTCACCGCGCATACCACCATCAGTGCCACATAGCCACTCAACGGCGTGAGTATGGCCAGCAGCAGTGCCGCCAGCAGCACACCTATGAGGAAGCGTATATGCCCCACCACAGCACCCGTCTTGAGCGCGCTATAGGCCGTGAAGGCTACAAGCAGCGAGACAAAGATGGCCTCGGGGGTGAAGATAAACGAGACGATGAACAAAAAGACGGTGAATATGGCCGGGAAGTATATATACTTGGTGATACCCTCGCGGTAAAGCACAAAGAGGAAGGAGCAGAGCACCAATCCCGAGCCGGTGTCGTTCTGCAACACGATGATGGCCAGCGGCAGCAGGATCACACCCGCAACCTTGCACAGATCCGTGAAGCGTTTGATATTGAACGAGTAGCTACTCATCACGCGCGCCATCATAAGTGCCGTGGCTATCTTGGCAAACTCCACGGGCTGTATGCGCATGCCACCTATCTCGAACCACGCCTTGGCACCGTTGACCTCGCGACCAAAGAGGAGGCAGGCCACCAACATAAGTATGCCGACGGCGTAGGCCATCGAGGCGAACATGTGGAAGAAGCGTCTGTCGAGCAGCAGCAACACCAGGGCGGCGCACCACGAGATGCCGACCCACAGCAGCTGCTTCATGTAGTTGTGCGAGAGCGAGAAGATATTGCTTGTCTCGCTATCGAACGAGGCGGCCGTAATACACACCATACCCACAAAGACCAGGGCTATGTATAGTCCGAGAGCCACCTTGTCCACGCGGCCAAAGAGCGAACCTCCGCCATGCGAAGAGGATATGTTGTAGTCCGAGATCATCGTTTATTGCTCCTTTCTGCGCGACGACGGTCATACTCGCGCTGCTTCTTGTCGTAGGTGTAGTAGTTGATGTTGTAGCTCTTCACACGCTCGACGAGGTGCGGGCGGGTGATGGTGTCGGTGAGGTATAGCTCCTCGATAAGGCTGGCTATGGGCAGAGCCACCGACGCTCCGAAGCCACCATGCTCGACATATACCGAGATGGCGATCTTCGGGTTATCCTTGGGTGCAAACGAGAGGAACGTGGAGTGGTCCTTGCCGTTGGGGTTCTGCGCCGTACCCGTCTTACCGCAGACATCCCAACCCTCGAGGCGTGCACCGCCCGATGTGCCCCACACGTTGACACCGCGCCACATACCCTCGACAATAGGCACGAAGTGTATCGAGTCGACCTTGGTGTACTGACGCTCGTAGAAGCGGCGGTCGATAGAGTCACGACCCTCGATATGCTTCACGATATGGGGTATGTAGTAGTAGCCACGGTTGGCGACGATGGCCGCAAGGTTGGCCATCTGCAATGGCGTACAGCCCATCTCGCCCTGACCAATGGCACACGAGATGACCGAGCCCCAGTTCCAACGGCCGTTGTAGACACGGTCGTAGTACTCCGGCGTGGGTACATAGCCCGTGCCCTCGCCCGTGAAGTCGCTGTTGAGCTTACGGCCAAAGCCGAAGCTGTAGACGTAGTCGTTCCATTGGCGCACGCCGTCGCTTATGTTTGCAAACTTGGGATTGGTGATAATATCCTTGAAGACGTAGCAGAAGTAGGCGTTGCACGACGTCGCCACAGCATCACGCAGGTCGATGGGCGAGCGGTGGTCGTGGCACTTCATCTTACGCTTACCATAGGAGTAACCGCCATGACAGGGGTGCATATCCGAGGGGCGTAGCACACCCTCCTGCAGACCTATAAGGCCCTGCACCAGCTTGAACGTAGAGCCGGGAGGATACTTCGCCTTCACAGCACGGTTAAACTGCGGATTGCGCTGGTCGTGCAACATCTGCGCATAGTTGTTGTTGCGCTGGCGACCAACCATAAGGTCGGGGTTGTAGGTCGGCGACGAGGCCATGACCAATATCTCGCCTGTCGAAGGCTCGATGGCCACCACGGCACCCACCTTACCCTCCATCAGCTCCTCGGCAAACTCCTGCAGTCGTGCATCGATAGTCGAGGTGAGCTGCAAGCCCTTGATGGGCAGCAGATCCATCTCGCCATCCATGTAGGAGCCCTTCACCGCGCCATGCGTGTCGTAGATGCGGTAGCTCATGCCCTTCTCGCCACGCAGCATAGTCTCGTAGGCCGACTCCACGCCTCCCACGCCGATATAGTCGCCCGGCGAGTAGTACTCCCAGCGGCGCACCTGATCGTCGGTGACCTCGCTGACGTAGCCCAGCAGGTTACCACCTATCTTTCGGGGGTACTCGCGCGCAGTGCGGAAGCGGGTGTAGAAGCCCTCGAAGTCACCCTCGTCAAAGATCAGCTTGGCCTCCTGCGAGAGGTAGCCGGTGATGAGGTAGGGGGCACGCGGAGCTTGACGGGCGCGTGTTATCTGTCGCTTAAGTCGCTCGGGGGTCATCTCCAGAATGGCGGCAAGGCGCAGGGTGTCGAAGCCCTCCTTGGGAATATTGCGCGCCACGACCATCACGTCGTAGCAGACGCGACTGCGCACCAGATACTCGCCACGACGGTCGAGCACCTCACCGCGCATGGGGTACTCCACCTCGGGGCGCATGATGTTCGACGTGGCAAGACCCTCGTAGCGGTCGTCGATGATCTGCACATAGAACAGACGGCCTGCCAAGACCACGAAGACCAGGTAGACCACATAGCGCAGCAGGCGGAAACGTGCATAACCATTGTCCATCACTTAACCACGATTTTAGAGAGGAACAGACGAACAATGGGCCAGGCAATGACCACACTGCAGAGCGTGCTGGCAAGGATGGTTGCCACGAGCAACAGCGGCTGCGCCAAGGAGAGTGTCTCGAGCATGAAGTATAGGGTGTGGTGCACCAGAAGGGCCACCACCATGTAGAGCATCATCTGTCGCAGGCCGAGGCGCGCGAGCAGCTCCTGCTGGTCACCGGGCTCCTGCTGGCGACGTGTGGTGAGGTAGATGATCGTGGGGCGCAGTATGGCCAGGGGCAGCAACGAGGCGGTATAGAGTCCCGCGCCACCCAGCGCAAGATCCATCACACAACCCACCGCAAGTGTGGCAAGCAGCACCCATATAGACCTCCACTCCATCGGCAGCAGCAGTACCACCAGCGGGAAGATCATCGGGCGCAGCCAGAGGGCTATCGAGAGGTTGTCCAACAGAAATATCTGTAGGAGCAACACCGCTACGATGAGCCATATGTATGAGCTATATTTGTACATTTTCGGGGTCTACGATTTTTATTGTTCCATCGCCTCCAGGAGGCCCTCAATCTCGCCATAGTGGGTATTCTCCACGATGAGCAGATTCTCGAGCGTCGACATATCTGCCGCTATGCGCAGACGTGCCGAGTAGGCGGTCTTGGCAGCGTTGTGCGTGTACTCCTCGATATGACCTATGAGCACACCCTGGGGCAGACGCTCCGAGCTGACCTCCACGGCCATGCCCTCATGCGGCTCGGCATAGGTCGAGATATCCTGTGCCTCGACATAGTGTGCCGAGCTGCCCGACCAACGTATCGAGCAGGCGTAGTTGTTCTCCACGATGCGGCCACCAATGCCAAACTCGGTGTTGAGCAGTGGCAACACCACCGAGTAACGCCTCGACGTAGAGACTACATAGCCTACCAGCTTGCGGTCGGGGGTTATGACACCCATATTGCGCTTTATGCCATCCCTCTCGCCCTTATCCACGACGATGTAGTTGCGCTGACGGTTTGTCGTGAGCGACACTACACGCGAGGGGTAGTAGCGATACTGCACATCGTCGAAGTTGAGGTCGGCCAATCGCTCCTCGTCCAAGGCTCCACCACTGGGGCGCAGGCCACGCTCGCGGTCGAGGGTCTGCTCCAGCTCGGCAATGCGCGCCGTGAGCATGCTGTTCTCGTCGGGCAACGCAAAGAAGTGGGCCACATCACTCACCGCACCGCTTACGGCAGCTCCCACAGCCGTGGTGCGCGAGAGTATCTTCGCCTCGGCATAGGGTGTGGAGTTGGCATACTGCATCAGTGCCACACCCTCCA
The DNA here is from genome assembly GCA_937880705.1 of uncultured Alistipes sp. The sequence continues at coordinate 6,138 of CALGRZ010000018.1, read as the reverse complement.
AGAGGATGAAGAGCAGAATGACGTACACACGTTTTATGAACTCAATGAGTCGATGCATCTCTTTTCATTTTGAAAAGGCTGCCCATGGACAGCCTTATTCTAACTCTTTGTAGTGTAGATAGCAGGAAGCTATCAATAGCATATCCTACTTCTCGCCACCCATCAGGAATGAGAAGTTGCCGATGTTCTTCAGTGCGATACCCGTACCGCGGGCGATGGCGCGCAGCGGATCCTCGGCGATGTGCACGGGCAAGCCCGACTTCTTCGAGAGTCGCTGGTCGAGGCCCTTAATCAGGGCACCGCCACCTGCGAGGTAGACACCATTCTTCACCACATCGGAGTACAACTCGGGGGGCATCTCCTCGAGCACCTTCATCAGGGCATTGTCCAGCTTGACGAGCGACTTGTCGAGGGCGTAAGCGATCTCGCTATAGTTCAGCGTCACGGTCTGGGGCTGCGAGGTGAGCATGTTCGAGCCGGTGAAGATGTAGTCATCGGGCTCGTTCTCCAACTCGGGCACCGCAGCACCGATGGCGCACTTGATCTCCTCGGCAGTACGCTCACCGATCTTGATGCCATGCTGCTGACGGATGTAGTTCTGGATATCCGATGTGAAGACATCACCTGCCACGTTGATAGACTCCGAGCATACGATACCGCCCAGCGAGATACATGCGATCTCCGAGGTACCGCCACCGATGTCGATGATGAGGTTGCCCTCGGGAGCCTCCACGTCGAGGCCGGCACCGAGTGCTGCGGCCATAGGCTCAAAGACGAGGTATATCTCGCGACCTCCGGCATGCTGTGCCGAGTCCCTCACGGCGCGTATCTCGACATTTGTCGAGCCCGAAGGGATACATATCATCATCCTCAACGAGGGGGCAAACATACCGCGCGTTGCGCTCACCTTCTTGATGAGGCCGCGCAGCATCAGCTCCGTAGCCTCAAAGTCGGCGATCACGCCATCCTTCAGGGGTCGTATGGTGCGGATGTTGGGGTTTGTCTTCTCGTGCATCATTCGAGCCTTGTGGCCGATGGCCATCAGGTTTCCGGTCTTAATGTTGAGCGCAACGATCGAGGGCTCGTCGACGACGACCTTGCCGTTGTGCATGATGAGCGTATTGGCCGTACCAAGGTCAATAGCCAGCTCCTGTGTAAGTGAAAAAAGTCCCATATCTTAACTCTATTTATTTTCGTTTTGTCTGGTTCTACTCCTAAAAATGGTGCGAAGCGCGACGCTTTTTTCGGGTTCCGAGCCTCGTGCCACCACCTCAATCGTATAGCGTTGATATAGAGTATAATAGCCCACCGGTTACACCTACGCGCGCATATACAACGGCAAAGATAGGAAAAAGATATGGAGATTTTGCAATTTTTTCACTTTTTTTATCTATTTTTGTAAATAATTATGACGCTTTGCCCTACCCGATGCCATCGAGCACCGCTCTTTCAGTGAGGCGTCCGACAGCTTATTTTAGGCTTAACAACGATTAAAACTGCTCCTCTATGGATACAGCAAAAAGACCCAAGTGTGCAGTGGTGGGCTACGGCAGCTGGGCTACGGCCATTGTCAAGACCCTGACCACAAACGCACATCATGTTGATTGGCTGGTACTTAACCCCGACATCCTCGCCTCGTTAGAGCGTCGCGGCCGCAACTCAAAGTATCTGCCTTGGTGCGACATAGACCGTTCGCTTATCACCCCCTCACAGGATATCAACGCCGTGGTGCGCGATGCCGACATCGTATTTCTGGCTATGCCCTCGGCCTTCTTCAAGAAGTTTATGGAGCCCCTCACGGAGAGCCTCCACGACAAGATAGTGGTCTCGGCCGTCAAGGGTATCATCCCCGGCGACTACCTCACCATCATCGAGCATGTCAACCGCTACTACGACGTGCCGATGAAGAACCTGTCGGTGGTCACCGGCCCCTCGCATGCCGAGGAGGTGGGACAGTGCCGCCTCTCCTATCTCACTGTGGCTGCGGAGGATAGCGACACGGCCAAGATAGTATCGGAGGTGCTGGCCAACGACTACTTCCGTTGCAGCCTCTCGCACGACGTGCTGGGTGTCGAGGGTGCCGCCATCATGAAGAATGTCTACGCCCTGGCTGTGGGTATGGCCGTAGGTTTGCGCTATGGCGATAACTTCCTCGCAGTGCTCATCGCGGGTTGCGCCGCCGAGATGCGCCGCTTCCTCGACGAGGCAGTGCCCATCGAGGGCCGCGACATCAACGCCGCGGCATATCTGGGCGACCTGCTCGTCACCTGCTACTCACCCCTGAGCCGCAACCGTCGCCTCGGCACACTGCTCGGCAAGGGCTGCTCGGTGAAGAGCGCGCTGAACGAGATGACCATGGTCGCCGAGGGCTACTACGCTGCCGAGTGCATACGTCGCAGCTCCATGCGCCGCAACATCGAGATGCCCATCGCCGACATGGTGTGGGAGGTGCTCTACAACAACGCCTCGGCATTCGATGCTATGCAGGCTATCAAAGATATACTACGCTAATTATTAACACTTTAAGAAATACGCTTATGGAACTTATCAAATTCAACGCCGCCCACTCGGGCGTGACCATCACCGATGATATGCAGGCTGCCGCCAAGCGCGCCAACTCACTGCTTCACACCGGCGAAGGTGCCGGCAACGACTTCCTGGGATGGGTAAACCTCCCCTCGTCGATCAGCAATGGCGAGCTCGAGGAGCTTAAGGCCGTAGCTGCGAAGCTGCGCTCAAAGGCCGAGGTGGTCATCTGCATCGGCATCGGTGGCTCATACCTCGGTGCCAAGGCGGTACTGGAGGCCATGACCAACTCGTTTGAGAGTCTGAAGAAGAGCCACGACAACCCCACCATCCTCTTTGCCGGCGAGAACATCTCCGAGGACTACACCTATGAGCTTATGGATGCTGTCAAGGAGTACTCTATCGCAGCCATCGTAATCTCGAAGTCGGGTACTACCACCGAGCCCGCCATCGCCTTCCGCCTTATCAAGGCCGAGATCGAGAGGCGTTACGGAAAGGCCGAGGCTGCCGAGCGCATCGTGGCCATCACCGACAAGGCCCGTGGCGCACTCAAGACCCTCGCAACACAGGAGGGCTACCCCACCTTCGTCATCGAGGACAACGTGGGTGGCCGCTACTCGGTACTCTCGCCCGTAGGTCTGCTGCCCCTGGCCGTAGCGGGTGTCGACGTGGATGCCTTCGTGGAGGGTGCCCGCGAGATGGAGCTGCTGTGTGGCGAGTCTACGCCCATCGAGAAGAACCCCGCAGCGCAGTATGCCATTGTGCGTAACGAGCTCTACAAGGCGGGTAAGAAGATCGAGATCCTCGGCTCTTATGAGCCCAAGCTGCAGTATATCGCCGAGTGGTGGAAGCAGCTCTATGGCGAGTCGGAGGGTAAGGAGGGTAAGGGTATCTTTCCTGCCAGCGTGACACTCACGGCCGACCTCCACTCTATGGGTCAGTATATCCAGGAGGGTGAGCGCACACTCTTCGAGACCATCATCTCGGTGAAGAACTCGAAGTATGAGGTTAAGGTGGAGGCTGACGAGGCCAACCTCGATGGTCTTAACTTCCTCACCGGCAAGCGTCTGTCGCAGATCAACAAGATGGCCGAGCTGGGTGTACGCATCGCACATGTCGACGGCGGTGTGCCCAACATGCTTATCGAGATCGAGCGCATCGACGCACGCACCATCGGCCAGCTGCTCTACTTCTTCGAGAAGGGCTGCGGCATCAGTGGCTACCTGCTTGGTGTGAACCCCTTCAACCAGCCCGGCGTGGAGGCCTACAAGAAGAATATGTTTGCGCTGCTGGACAAGCCCGGCTACGAGGAGGAGTCGAAGGCTATCAAGGCGCGCCTGTAACGCCATAACACACTGAATGACAATGGGGCTGTCCAACTATTACGTTGTGACAGCCCCACTGTTTTAAACAACCTGCTCTACCTGCGTTGGAACCTCTGGCGCAGCTGCTCCTGACGGCTGCGATAGTCGTTGCGCAACTCTTCTGCCGCAGCCTCATAGCGCGAGCGCAGACGCTCGGCATCACGCTGCCATCTGCTGTTCTCGGGATCGAGCGCAGCACGCTGCTCAAGGTAGTAGACCGCCGAATCCGGCTGCATGGTAAGCACACTAATCTGGTGACGATGGTAGCACCTCTGGGCTATATCCTCCACCCTATCGGCAACCTCCTCATCGCTACACTGCCCCTCGCCACGCAACACATCCAATCGCTCAATATCCTCATCAATATCGCCACAGGCGCGCAACAACGAGTCGGCAGTGATGATGTCGCCACGAAGTATCGACACCGAGAACATACGTTCCAACTCGCTGCTGGCATCAAAGTCGGTGGCGGCGATACCCTCGGCAACGGCCTCCACAGCCTCGTAGCCACGCTGGCGTTCACGCTCCAGCTCGCCTAAAACCTCCGCATAACGCTCCTCCGATATCACATTTTGTCGGCGCAGGCTATCCACCTCACTGCGCAGCTCCTCGACCTGTCGCTCAAGAGCCTTGTTAAGACGTTGCTGCGCCTCGAGCTTCGAGCTCTGGTCGGCTGCGGGGGTGTAGAGGATGATGTAGTGGGTATTGGGCGAATACTTAAACCTGCAACGCAACACATCGGGATCGAGCAGACGGTAGCCACTCTTCACCACCTTGGTAAGCCTATACTCGCCCGAGGCCGGCACCGAGAGCGTAAAACGCCCGTCAGCATCGGTGATGTAGCTGTTGCCATTCTCCACAAATATGGCCACCTCGCTCAAAGGCCTTCCCGCACGCACCGAGCCATCACCCATGAGTCGCCCCTGCGTCTTTACAAGGCCGCGCTGCTGGGCATCCGCCTCAATGCCGACAAGAAGAAGTGCTATAAGCAGTAGCAGACGCATAGGCCATTACTCGCTGATGGGGATGTTGTTGAACAGTATGCGCGTATCGGCAAGATTGCAGTTGTTGGGCCAATAGACAAACACTCCGAGGATAACACTTATGCTCTTCGCCTCGGCAGGTACATTGCTTAGGCTTATAGTGCCCTTGCAGGGGATATTCATAGGCAGCTGCGAAGATAGCAATGTCGAGGCCGAGGCACTCCTATCTCGGAACGTAAACATGGAGTCGGGGTACTCGTTACCCATATCATCGTATATCACCGTGCGGTAGCCACCCGTGACGATGGTACCCAGACGCGGAGGGTGTATACCCCACTGCTCGATATCGCCCAAACCGATGTTGGTGATTCGGTATGTCAACAATACGGTGTTGATGTTTCGCTCACAGCCGAGCACCTCCACCTTAACCCGCTTGTCGCACGAGCGCAGCGAGGGCTCATTGTCTACCTCGGCAGGTGCCACACCACCTTGAGGTTGCAGCTGTTGTGTCACTCCGCCCGGCGCGGATGCTACTGAAGAGGGCTGCTGGGGCTGCGCGCCACGCGCCTCGTTGTATGCACCCTCACGCGCACGCTCCACCTCGTCACGGGCGACATAGCAGAACGCCTGACACGACACCTTGCCCTGTTGACGCTTGTATATCACAAACTTGACATGAAAGCCATCAGCGATACGACCCTCAAAGCCGCTGCTTACAGCCTGTGTGAAGTCATCTGCCGACCTCTCCTCCAACTCCTCGCCACTGCCCACAAACTCCATGGTTGCCTCCTCGACACACGAGCGCATGGCATCACGGCGAGCACTGTTTTTTGCTATGCGGTCGTTGGCACACTCGTCGGCACGACCTATATATACATCATTCTCGACCTCGAGCTGTGCAAACTCAATAAGATATGACTCTATTGTACGATGCGAGTCGGATACCCAGCCCTGCTCTTGAAGTGCCTTGGCCTGACGTTTAGCATCCTTTATCTGCTGTTTTGTCTGTGCCATAGCCACATAGGGGCATAGACACAGCAACGCTAAATAGATTATAACTACTCTCTTCATAGGTTGCAAATTTATCACAAAGGTAACAAAATTACCTAACATTATATACGATTAATAGTGCGAAAAGATAAAAAATATAGATCTAAGATGTACAACATTACAAAAAAGTTCTTATATTTGCACCTCGGAATTGGAGAGGTGCCGGAGTGGTCGATCGGGCCGCACTCGAAATGCGGTGAACGGGCAACTGTTCC
>CALGRZ010000017.1 GCA_937880705.1 uncultured Alistipes sp. | reverse complement strand
TTCTGCTGCCTCCGTAATACTCTTTTGAGGTGCTGTCGGTAAAATAAATATCTGAATTGAACAGAACTCTCCTTATTTTTTTATACTGATTTTATTATACATCTTTTAAAAAAAAATGTACATTAATTATTTAAATTCTAGTCCTGTTTTGAAAATCAAAGATTTTGTTTATCTTTGCGCCTTGGTTGATTGAGAAATTAAGGCGAGTTAGGTGTGTGTACCCGTTATATTTGTGTGCTGTGGGATAATCTGCTCGGCATATTTCTTTAGTTGCATGGTGTGTAAACGACTAAATAACAATTATTTATAACTTTTCAAACTTATCTAAATTTATGATCAAGAATGATTTTTCGAGGGGTGTTGAGCTCTACTCTGCCCCCGAGCTTGAGGTGATCTCAACTATTGTTGAGGAGGGCTTCACTGGTTCATCATTTGAGGATGTCGGTTCAGAGGACTTCGGTGATTTGGAGTAATGCTATTGTAACTATGAAGAAGATGATTAAGAATCTGATGCTTGTTGCAGTAGCTGCAATGGCATTTGTCGGTTGTACTACCGATATGATTGGTCTTGAGGCATTCCGAAAGAGCACAAAGATCACCTTTGATGCATCTTTCGAGGAGGATACCCGTGTCTCGATGAATGACAACGATAATGACGGTATCTACAAGGTTGCTTGGGAGGCAGGTGACGAGGTAATCTTCGCTGCTTACGACGACAACAATAATCTTGTCGATATTCAGGTTGCAACTGTTGCCGAGGCTGGCGCAAACGCAACTTTCGACATTGAGTTTGAGACCGTTCTCACCGAGGGTCAGAAGATTGTGGCATACACTGGCCGTGGTTACTTTGAAGACCCTTATTCTGATTATAAGGTGGTTTTTACTCCTAATATCAGCAATCAGACCCCTCGTGCCAATGATGTAGAGAAGGTCTACACCTCTGCAGAGTTTGTATATGGTGGTCAGGATATGGCTTCGTTGCGCTTTAAGCACGACTGCGCCTACGCCCTTATGAACGTGGCTATCGATGGCGTTGAGAAGGTTGATGAAGTTCAGATCAACATCAACAATTATGAGCAGTCTATTGCTTTGGATGGCTATAATGTTGAGAACAACGCTTTTATGTTTGTTCTCAATCCTGTTGAGAAGGTTAACTCGCTCGTTATCGAGGCTCGCTCTGGTGAGGATGTATATACCTATGTTCGTGAGGAGATGACCACAAACCTCTCATTTGAGAAGGGTCGTATCTCAAAGTTCGGTATCAAGAACTGGCAGACTGTCCTTGCAACTCCCGAAGTTAAGTCTGAGTCAGGCGTAGGCTACATCAAGTTCTATTGGGAGGCTGTTGAGGGTGCCAAGGACTATACCGTGGTTGTTAACTATAACTATGGCGAGCCCCAGATTGTTGCCGGATGCGAGTATCTGTTAGAGAACCTCGAGCCCTTTGCAAGCTACACAATTCAGGTTGTGGCTAATCCTTCTGATGAGATGTATGCTGCATCAAAGGAGGCTTCAGCAAATGCACAGGCACTTATAGCCAAGGATGCTGCAGCTACCGAGGGTCTGCACTATACTTATACCTGCACAGCTCCCGAGGTTAATGGCAACATCTACAAGTTCTACAGCGAGGATGGTACTTATATGAGCCTCTCATTTGACCATGATATCAAGGCCCTTGCTGCCGGCTCGTATGTATACACCTTGAATAATGGCGTTAACGGGTATACGGCTGACTCGTCGTTCTACGATCCCGAGAACCTGCAGAGTGATTATTACCCCTCTTGGTGGTTCCAGGGTGGCTTTATTCTCTATGTAGATGTTGAGGAGAGTGGCCTCTATACCTTCACTGCCTTCTGCAAGCGCAATGTAAACGGCTTCGATGGTGAGCCTATCTACAAGGGTGAGTGGAGAGGTTATCTGACCACAAAGACCCTTGCTACACCTGCTAACATCCAGTATACGGTTGAGGGCTCGGTAGTTACCCTTACATGGGACGAGGTAGACAACGCTACGGGTTACAACGTATCGTGCGAGTGGTTTGGTCTTAACGAGAATATTACCGATAACACTTACACCTTCGATACCAACTCTTACGCGCAGACCTTCACCTTCTACATCAAGGCTACCTCAAGCGTGGAGAACCTGCCTTGGGTAGACTCTGCAGCTGCATATATCAATGTAAAGACCGGTGAGGATACCCGTGTAGCACTCCCTAATGTGTCAAATATTGAGTACACCATCGACGAGGAGGCAAAGACCATCACCTTTACTTGGGACGAGATTGAGGGCGCAGCATACTACGATGTGATGATGTTCAGCCCCCAGTACACTGAGCGTATCGGTCTTACCGAGTGCACCACCACATTTAGTTTTGTCTACTACGCTGATTATGAATTTACCTTCGCTGCGCGTCCTGCTGCCAATGACAAGCAGTATCTCCAATCAGGTACCGTAACCTTGAGGGTAAACACAGGTACAGCACCCAAGCTCGCTACTCCTGTGATCACCGCAACTGCTGTTGGCAAGAAGGTTACCGTAAGCTGGGAGGCAGTTGCAAACGCTTCGGGATATAGTGTCAAGGTTGGCGACCTCTCAAAGGCCGTAGGTGACTGGGTGACCTCGGCAGAGTTTGATATGCCTGCCTATGATACAGAGTACACCGTTGAGGTATTTGCTAAAACTGGTGATTCACTCCTCTATCAGCAGTCGGAGACGGCTACTACCACCGTTACTACCGGTGCTGCGCCCGCACAGCTTGCTGCTCCTGCCACCGTTAAGGCTACTGCAACATCAGACTCTGCTGTTACTGTAACATGGAGCGATGTTGAGAATGAGGTTGGTTATATCGTCACCGTAGGTGATAAGACCGAGGAGGTTGCTGCCAATGTACTCACTTGCGAGATTACAGGCCTTGCTGCCAACACTACCTATGATGTAAGCGTTGTAGCTAAGGGCGACGATATCAACTATACCAACTCTGCTGCTGCCACCACTACGGTTAAAACCGAGGAGGGCGCAGCGGTAGCTGACTGGAAATTTACAGTAGGTTATCAGGGTGGTATGATGACTCGCTATACTAACTTCTTCTTTACCGGTGATGATGGTAATAAGATATTCGCTACCTTAGTGTACCCCAACAAAGCATCGCTTGCTGGTACATATGAGGTGTCTACAATTCAGGATATGGATGTAACGAATTACAAGGCTAGTGAGATCATTATTAACGGTGCATATGCAAGTTCAGCATCAGGCACCATCACAATTGCAATGAATGCAAGCGGTAATTATGAGTTTACGCTTGATCTTGTAATTAATGGTCAGAACTTCAAGGGTACATCAGAGTTGTAGTAGAATCTTCCTTACACTCTTATTTCGGAGCTTCCTTTTCGGAGGCTCCGATTTTTTTTGTGGTGTAGGAAGAGATAGGAAGAGATAGGAATAAATAGGATGGGATAGGAAGAAATAGGAAAAAATAGGGATAGCAGGTTGCTACCGAGTAAATGTCGCCCGCGCTTAATCCTATTAAGTCCTATCAAGTCCTATTAAGTCCTATCGACTGCGCATAGGAAGAGATAGGAATAAATAGGAAGAGATAGGAAAAAATAGGGATAGCACACCGCCACCCAATAAATGTCGGCCGCGCTTAATCCTATTAAGTCCTATTAAGTCCTATCCAGTCCTATTAAGTCCTATCGACTGCGCCAAGTCCTATTGACTGCGCCCCCCCACGCCCACAAAAAAACGGAGTTGCACTGCTGTGCAACTCCGTTTGGCTATTAAGGCCCGAGGGCTACTTGCGTGAGGCGTAGGGCTTGATAACACCGCGCTTGGAGCCACGGACAAACTCGATAAGGTAGTTGCGCTCGGGGCTCTCGGCGATATCCTGCTCGGCCTTGTCGCAACCTGTGAGGTAGCTCAAGTCGCTCTGGAAGAGGATGCGGCAGGTGTCGTGGATAGTGGCGATCTGCTCGGGCGTAAAGCCGCGACGCGACAGACCAACCTTGTTGATGCCCGCATAGCGAGACTCGCCATTGCTGACAATGATGTAGGGGGGCACATCCTGCGTGAGCAGAGCACCGCCCTGGATCATGGCGTGGTCACCGACATGTATCCACTGGTGCAGTGCGCAGTGGCCACCGATGACAACCCAGTCGCCAATCTCGACCTCGCCGGCAAGCGACACGCGGTTGGCAATGACGCAGTGGCTGCCGACAACATCGTCGTGGGCAACGTGCACATAGGCCATGAGCAGGTTGTGGTCACCAACAACGGTAGTGCCACGCGAGGCGGTGCCACGCGAGATGGTGACACACTCGCGGATATCGTTATAGTCGCCAATGACGGCTGTGGTCTGCTCGCCGGCAAACTTAAGATCCTGGGGCAGGCAGGCGATGCATGCACCCGGGTGCACCTTGTTGCCCTTGCCCAGACGTGCACCATTGTAGATGATGGCGTGAGGGCCGATCCAGCAGTCATCGCCAATGACCACATCACCCTCGATATAGGCGAAGGGCTCGATAGTGACATTCTTGCCGATCTTGGCGTCGGGATGAACGTATGCTAAATTACTGATCATAGGTATTGTGTGTTTGTGTTCTTGTTATCGGTTCTTGGCGATCTGCGCGGTGAGCACAGCCTCGCAGGCGAGCTGACCACCCACAAAGGCCTTGCACTCGGCAGTGCAGATGCCACGACGCATATCGGTGATGTGGCACTCGAGTTGCAGCGTGTCACCGGGCACAACCTTACGCTTCCAGCGCACGTTGTCGGCCTTGAGGAAGTAGGTCGAGTAGCACTCGGGGTCGTCGACCTTGCTCAACACCAGGATGCCGCAGCACTGCGCCAGGGCCTCGATGATGAGCACACCGGGCATGACGGGCTCGTCGGGGAAGTGACCCACGAAGAAGGGCTCGTTCATAGATACCTGCTTGATGCCGCCGATGGCGTTATCCTCGATATGGAAGACACGGTCGACAAGCAAGAAGGGAGGACGGTGGGGCAGGCGCGCCTTGATGGCGTTGATGTCCATCAGCGGCTCGCACTTGCTGCTAAACTTGAAGGCGGGGCGGTCACCACCACGACGGATGGTGCGGTGCAGCTCCTTCATAAACTCGGTATTGGCGAAGTGGCCGGGGCGCGTAGCCCATACACGGCCCTTGATGCGCAGACCCAGCAGGGCGAAGTCACCGAGGATGTCGAGGAGCTTGTGGCGTGCCAGCTCGTTGTTGGCGCGCAGCTGCTGGTTGTTGAGGTAGCCGCCCGTGATGCGTATGTCGTCCTTGCGGAAGATCTGCTTCAGGCGGTCGAGCTGCTCATCCGAGACGGGGTTCTCCACCACGACGATGGCGTTGTCCAGGTCGCCACCCTTGATAAGGTTCATCTTCATCAGTGGCTCGAGCTCGTGCAGGAAGACGAAGGTGCGGCAGGGGGCTATCTTCTCGGTATAGTCGTCCTGCGGCGAGTAGACGGCGTACTGGTTGCCCACAACCTTCGAGTTGTAGTCCACATGTACCGACACCGAGAACTCGTCGTCGGGGTATATGACGATGGCCACGCCCTTCTCGGGGAGGGTGTAGACCTGCTTCTCGGTCACCTCGTAGTACTTGCGCTCGGCACTCTGCTCCACGGTGCCCACCTCGAGGATGCGCTGGGCATACTCCTTGGCCGAACCATCCATGATAGGGGTCTCGGGGGCGTTGATCTCGATGATGGCGTTGTCGACACCCAGTGTCCAGAGGGCCGACATTATATGTTCGATGGTGCTAACCTTGGCTGCGCCCTTCTCGATGGTGGTGCCACGCGACGTGTCGGTGACAAACTCACACAGAGCAGGTACCTCGGGTGCGCCCTCAAGGTCTACGCGACGGAAGGCGATGCCATAGTTGTCATCGGCGGGCAGAACGGTCATCTTGACCTGGTGGCCCGTGTGCAGGCCCTTACCCTCGAATGATATCGCAGCAGCAAGTGTTCTCTGTTTTGTTGCCATAATTCTCTACTGTTTTGAATTTTTTATGGTTAATCACGACAAAGATACTAAAAAATCCTAAAAAAATTACTACTTTTGTGACTAATATTACCACTGCGATGAGAGCTACTCAACAAAGACATACTCCAAATAGTCCAAAACCTATCCGTCGTGCCCCACGCCCGCGTGTGGTGGTGGACCTCAGCGACACCCGCTCGGAGAGCCTCGGCGAGTGGTTCTACAACCACCGCATAGGCCTCGCCGTGGTGATGGTGGCCTACGTCATCGGCATCATAGCACTCTTCACCGCGCGCGTCGAGGTGGAGCTCAAGCCCGTGGAGTATATCGTCGAGTTTGTCGAGGAGGTGCCCTCGGCCGAGGAGGTCGAGCGACTGAAGCGTCAACGTGACCAGCTTCAGCGAGAGATAGAACAACGTCTGGCGCGTGCACAGCGTGTGCAGAACCTCCAGTCGAACGATGCTGCCGAGCAGGCAGCCTCGGCCGAGGATATGAGCTACGACGCCGAGACACAGCAGATGATGGATCGCATAGCCTCGGACATGGCCACAAACCGTGGCGACTACGAGAGCGGCATGCGCGAGATAGCCGGCATGGGCAAGGGAGGCACGGGCAGTGGCTCGGGCGGCAAGAAGGGTAGTGGCGAGAAGGGCAAGTTCTCGGGTGCCGTGACGGTGAACTACGCCTTCGAGAACCCGGTGCGCCACCACCGCGACCTCTATGTTCCGGCCTACCGCACAAAGTCGGGCGGTGTGGTTGTTGTAGATGTGTGGCTCGACCGCAACGGCACGGTGACCACGGCGCGCATAGCCTCGTCGACAAACCCCGAGCTGAACCAGCAGGCCCTCGCAGCAGCGAAGCACAGCCGCACGCTCTTCCGCATCGATAACACGGCACCCACGTCGCATCGTGGCACCATAACCTATACCTTTGTAGCACAATGAGCCTCAAGCGCGTCATCGTTGCAGTGTGCCCCAAAATGTTTGTTATACAAAACCTAAAGATATTAGATGTTGAACGAAAACTTCCTCTTGGTAGGAGCCCTGTTGCTCTTTGTCGCAGTGCTTGCCGGTAAGGCCGCTTATAGATTGGGCGCGCCCGCATTGTTGCTATTCCTCGGTGTGGGTATGCTCTTTGGATACAACGACTTCATCGCCTTTCACTCCTACGACCTGGCGCAGTTTGTGGGTATGGTTGCCATGTGTATCATCCTCTTTTCGGGTGGTATGGATACCAAGTTTTCGGAGATTAGGTCGGTCATGGCACCGGGCTTGATTATGGCTACGCTCGGTGTTATGCTGACCACGCTCTTTGTCGGAGGCTTTGTATATGTGATGCGCCCTCTGGTCGGCATAGAGATATCGCTGCCCATGGCACTGCTGCTCGCGGCGACAATGTCGTCTACCGACTCGGCCTCGGTATTCTCGATCCTGCGTACCAAGAAGCAGGGTCTAAGGCAGAACCTGCGCCCGCTGCTCGAGTTGGAGAGTGGTAGTAACGACCCCATGGCCTATATCCTCACGGTGATGCTCGTAGGCATCGTCGCCGATGGCACGGAGCTCGATTTTGCAGCTGCGGCACGCACCTTCTTCATACAGATGGGCCTCGGTGCTGTCATGGGCTACGGTCTGGGTCGTATCTCGGTGTGGGTGATGAACCGCATCAACATCCGAAGCAACCCCTCGCTCTACTCGGTGCTGCTGCTGGCCTGTGCCTTCTTCACCTTCTCCTTCACGTCGATGATATATGGTAACGGCTATCTGGCCGTATATATCGCGGGCCTTGTTGTGGGTAATCACCGTATCACCTATCGCAATATGGTGGGTACCTTCTTCGATAGTTTCACATGGCTGTTGCAGATAGTGCTCTTCCTTATCCTCGGTCTGCTGGTCGACATCCACGACCTGCTCGATGCCGATGTCCTTATCATGGGTATCGCCGTGGGTATATTTATGATCCTTGTGGCACGTCCGCTGGCCACGTTCACCTGCATGCTGCCCTTTAGGAAGTTTACGGGCCGTGCCCGCCTCTATGTGTCGTGGGTAGGACTGCGTGGTGCTGTGCCCATCATCTTCGCCCTCTATCCCATCGCTGCCGACATCCCCAATGCCGAGTATATCTTCAATGTGGTCTTCCTTGGCACTATCATCTCGCTGCTGGTGCAGGGCACTACGGTGAGTGGCATGGCCAACTGGCTCGACCTCTCGTACGAGGAGCCCGAGCAGACCTTCAAGCTGACGATGCCCGACCATATACGCAGCGAGTTCTCGGAGATTGGCGTTACGGCCTCGATGCTGCACAATGGCGATACGCTGAAGGATATCAAGATGCCCGACAACACGCTTGTGGTGATGGTACATCGCAATGCGCGATACTTCATCCCGCGCGGTCACACACAGCTTAAGTCGGGTGATAAGCTGCTCGTAGCCTCGGACAACGATGTCGACTTGGAGGATAAGCTCAAGGAGCTGGGCATAAAGTATATTCAGAAGGTGTAGCAACGGTTGTATAAACAGCATAAAACGAAGATGGGCTGTCCAAAAACTTGGACAGCCCATCTTTTGGTAGTGGTCACAGCCTTGTGCTACATCTGCTGCACGCCAATGCCTGCGACGTAGTAGGTGTTGATGTTGAACTTGCCGTTGTTGTCCAGCACCACAGCGACGATGATCGTGCCACCGTAGGTGTTGTGATAGGGGATCATATACTGGTACGACTTCTTGTCGCCATCCTTAACCTCCTGCTTGGCACCCGTGATGGTGGGGTAGTTGGCAAAGGCACTCTTTATCGTTGACTCGATATTGTCGACCAGACCCTCGTTGATACGGTAGAGCCATACCTTGTTGATGTTCGATGTGAGGTACTCAACCGTGATGTTGGCATCGACCTGATCGGCGGTGTTGACAGTGATGTCGGCGGTGAGCTTCACCTCGCCACTGCCGTTGAAGCTGATGGTGCCCTCCTCGACAATCTCCTCGATGGTCGAGTAGTACTCGGTGTCGTAGCCCGCGAGCATAGCTACGGTGGCTATCTCTCCGGCCTTGTCATCCTCATCCACGGCAACGGCATAGAGGTAGTAGTTGTCGCCCGGGTGGTAGATCTCTACCGACACGGTGAGGGGCTCACCCTCGTAGGCATACTCCTCGCGGTAGTTCTGGTACTCCGACGAGCCCATCACATACTCCATATTGTCGGCATAGGCCATGTGGTCGGCCGAGGGTGCCGCGTAGAGGCGCACCTTGCGGGCGTTGGCATCTGCCGTGAGGGTCACCTCGAGGCTCTCGTGCGAGGTCTGCTCGGCGATGGTGGCCGAGGTGATCTTGGCCTTGCCGGTGAGTGCCGTGGTGATGGTCGAGAACTCCTCGTAGGCCACATCACCTATCTTGCCATCCTTGATAGCTATGGCGTATGCCACGAAGCGGCTCTCAAGAGGCAGACGGCTGCTCAATAAGCGGTTAATAGGCTCGGTGTAGCTCTCGGGCACGGCCTTAACCAGCGAGAGGATGAGGGCCTTGGCCTCGTCGTCGCTCTTACCCTCGAAGGTGTAGTTAAGGTTGGCATCCGCCGATGCGTAGTCTATATAGCCGATGATCATCTTGCACGGCTCCTGGGCCGTTACGTTGATCGTGGCCGTGGTCTCGCTGACATCGCTCACGTTGAGATCCACGCCTACGTTGCCGTCGAGTACAGGCTCGGGGATGGTCACCTCCGTGGTGTAGACCTCCGAGCGGCCTATCTCATCCTCGCCATATACGGCGATGGTGTAGGAGTGGCCGGGCAGCAGGATGATACCTGCGTTGAGGTCGCTGTCGGCCGTGGCATTCTTGACCAGCGTCTGCTCGCTGAAGGTCTTGCTCTCGGTAGCGGTGTTGAAGACCATGAAGGGGTACGACACATCGGGGTTGAGCGATGTCAGTGCCTGCTCGATGAACTCCTCGCGGTCGTATGCGCTGGTGTGCACGGCACCTGCAACGTAGCGCGTGCAGTGGTCAGCCTTGGTAACTACGGCATCGAGCGTATAGGCCGTGAGGTTCTCGATGGCGATAGCCACCAGAGGCTCCTCGATTGCCGAGTCCTGCTTGAAGCTTATGATCCTCTCCGAGCCGCCGTTGATGATGTTCTCGGCGCGGAAGATAAAGTCGTACTGCTTGTCGAACTCTACGTTGTAGCTCACCGTAGCCGGCTCGGCACCCTCATAGGTGGTGTACTGCGCATCCGCAGCATCGCTCTTCAGACCCCAGTACCAGTGGTGGGTATCCTCCGAGGGTGTCACGTCGAAGCTCACGCTCATAGTCTGGCCGTCGAAGCGAGGCTCGCTAACCGTAATCGAGGGTATTGCAGGCTCGAAGTAGACCTCGATGGCTCTTACCTCGCTCTTGCCGCCTACATGCTCGGCATAGGCCTCCAGCGTGTAGCTCTTGCCGTAGAGGTAGTCGAACTCAACGCTCTGCTCGTTGTTGCCATCAACCTGGTTCCATGCCGGAGCATTACCCTGCATGTCGTAGGCGCGCCAGTACCACTTCTCGGTCATCTTCGAGGGGTACATCGTGGCCGACACCTTCATCGTGGCCTTGTCGAGCGTAGGCTCACCGATTGTGATGTCGGCAGCCTCCTCGGGCAGGAAGCAGAAGCTCTTCTTGGCGATGTCGCCCGTGATGTCACCCTTGACGGCATAGGCCGATACGGTGTACTCCACGCCATACTCCACGCTGCCCGAGATCAGTGCACCCAGTGCGCCCTCGACCCTCTGGTAGTCGAGCGTTTGGCCCGCAGCCTCGATCTTCCAGAACCATGCTGTAGCATCCGACGAGGGGATAATCATAATCTGGGCAACCATCTCGTTGGGCTCGAGTACTGCATCCTCAATGCCGATGGTGGGCTTGGTCTTGTCTACCTCCTTGCCACTCTCTTCACAACTCCATGCTCCGATGGCAAGTACGGCCGTCGCAAGCACCATTAATAATCGTTTCATATCACACATTGTTTATAGGTTATTTTACATCTATTCGGTACGCGCATCACGGATTATCTCTTCGGGGATGGCATCGATGAGCGTATAGTGCAGCTCCTCGTTGTCCCCCAGCCTGTACCACACCATGTTGTCGCCCGGCGAGAGGATTACCACGCGGTAGTCGTCGTTCCAATCTCCGAGGTTGTAGTCGTAGCTGCCTCGCACGATATACTCGCCGAGGTCGTTTTGCTCGATGGTGAAGCATCCCGTGGTGAGGTGTGTGTACATCGTCGAGAGGTTGTCGTAGATGGCAAAGCTACGCTCCGAGCCCTCGATACGAAGGTAGGAGTAGAGCCCCTCCATAGGCTCGATACCGCCCCACGAGGTCAGCTGCCAGTCACCCGTCATCGTTGAGTAGGTGGTGGCCAGCGTGGGCTGGCTCTCCGCCTTTGGCTCCTTCTCGCAGGCTGTCGCGAGGAGTGCCGTTAAGAGTACTACCTGAAGTAGTCGGTTGAAAAGTCTCATATATGTCTTAGTTTTTATCGTTTGTCGCACTCTATGCGTACCTTTATCATACGCTCGGATGCTCGGCCCTCGATGCCGTTGATTATAACTATCGTCGTGAGGGGCTCCCGGGGCCACTCGCCATGATAGCCTATTACGATGTCACCCTCCATGCCCGCCTCGAGGCTCTCGGGCTCACAGCCGAAGGTAAGACCTCGGAGTGTGGTCGTGGCCGTGATTGTGAGGCTGTGTGCCGTGCTGTTGCCCATGGCTATGCGCTCGGTGGGCGTTGTGGGTGTGAGTACCACCTCACGACGGCTCATGCGCAGCCCTCCCGCATGGTGGGGGAGGTGTGACCACCTGTCGGATGAGCGTATCCGGCCCTCGATGGTGACACGCTCGGCGGGGAGCCTGTCGTCCTCGGCCGTGTAGATGAGCAGCTGGTAGCTAAAGTGCTGGCTGCGACCTGCGGTGTTGAGCTTGAGGCATACCTCCTCCGAGGCGTTGCCTTTAAGGGTCAGTGTCCGTGGCTCAATACTGAGGCACGAGCAGTTGGCGTGAAGACGTGTGATGCGCACCTCGCTTGAGGAGGTGTTGTGGAGCATCAGTCGGTACTCCAGAGGCTTGCTGTTGTCAATCTCGCCCAGCTCGATGTGGCGCGTTGAGGCCTTGATCACTCCACCGCTATGCGCCGAGAGCGGGGTGTTCATCAGTGAGTCGAGGGCTGCGCGCGACAGCAGAGGCCGCTCCTGTGCCGTGGCCGTGGCCATAAGCAGGAGCGATGCTGCAAGCAGTGCTATGCGTCGCATCGTTGTCATAGTCTAAAACCAGCCGTTGTGGTTTGCACCTTCACGCACGGTGACGCTCAGCGAGTGGCTCTTGCCATCTACGGTGGTGAGCTTCACGGCCGAGTGTCCTTCGCTCAACGCCTTGAGCGTTAGCATGTTGTTTTGTAGCGTTGCCTCCACAATGGTGGTGTCGGCTACGCTGACCTGCGCACCCTCCTCC
Source organism: uncultured Alistipes sp. (assembly GCA_937880705.1). Next base: position 10,705 of record CALGRZ010000017.1, on the reverse strand, counting down.
GAGAGGTAGTCGCCGATGTTAAGCGTCGTTGTCTCGTTCACGGAGAGGTAGACGTTGGGCAGGCGCATAGGTCTGCCACTGCCGTCGATGGCCTTGAGCAGTGCTCCGGCATCTACGAGACGGCCCATCTTGCCACGATAGCTCATAAGATCCATCTTGATGGGTGTGGCACCTGCTGCCGTATGGTTCATGTGGAAGGTCTTCTCGCCTACGAAGTAGTGGTCGATGTCGCGCGCTGTGCTGGCCATAAGGTCGCGGAACTCCTCGGCCGTGAAGTGACGCTTAAGCCTCTTGGCATACGACAGGCCGAGGGCTGCCACGCCCGAGACGTGGGGACACGCCATCGAGGTACCCTCGTAGTAGCCGTAGCCGGCAACACCATCGACGACGAGTGTCGAGAAGATGCTGCCCTGTTCGTTGAGCACGCCACTCTCATCGTAGATGTTATCCTCCCAGCCCGGTGTGCCGTAGTACTCCATGTCGCCACCCGGTGCCGAGAGCAGCACCTCATGGCCATAGTTCGAGTATGAGGCGGGGGTGTAGTCGGCGGCTATGGCCGCTACCGATATACACTTCGAGTAGGCGGCCGGAAATGATGACTGGGCTGCATACTCATTTCCCGAGGCAAAGATTGCCAGACCGCCCTCAATGACACCATTTGCCGAGCCGGCATTGTGGATGAAGTAGTCCAACGCCTCCTTCTCCAGGGGGTAGGTCATGGCCCACTCCTCCTCGGTTGCGGGGCCCGGGGTGTAGCCCATGATGAGGTTCGCCTTTGCAGAGTTGTAGCCCCACGAGCACTGCAAGATGACGGCACCGTTGTCGGCGGCATACTTCATGGCGCGTGCCTCCGTGGCCAGTGAGCATGAGTATTGTCCGTCGAAGAGCTGGCAGGTCATGATCTTAACGCCCGCCGAGCCCTTGCCACCACCTGCGATGCCGGCAACACCGCGACCATTGTCGTTCACGGCGGCTATGGTGCCGGCAACGTGTGTGCCGTGGCCTGTGCTGCCTGTCGATGTCCACGATGTGACGGGTGTATTGCGGGCAAAGTTATAGCCGTAGCGGTCATCCTTATATCCGTTACCATCGGCATCTACGCCGGCGTGCAGCTGCTCCTGCTCGTTGACCCAGATGTTGTCCATAAGGTCGGGGTGGCTCCACATCACCGCCTCGTCAAGCACAGCGACGATGATCTGCTCGTCACCCGTGCAGAGCTCCCACGCCTCACGGCAGCCGGCATCCGAGCCCGCGATGACCGGAGCCCACTCCTGCGCAAAGGGGTGGCTACCATCGTTGATGTAGCACCACTGGCGGTACATCTCGGGGTCGTTGAAGGGCATATCGGTGGTTGTAGAGCGTGTCGCAGCGCGGCTGTCGGCCTCCTCACAACTTATGAAGTGGGGCTTGGCATTGCGGTTATACGAGGGGTATATGCGGTGGTTGTACTGCAACTTGCTCACCTCGCCGAGCTCGGCAAGGCGTGCATAGGCCTTGTCGAGGGGCTCCGAGCCGTCGAAGCGTACAATATACCATAGGTGCAACCCCGCCTCGTGGGTACGCTCCTCGTGGCGACTATCCACGGGGAATACGCGCTCGAAGCTGTAGGCGTTGAGCAGGTCGAGTACCTCATCCGTTGAGGGTATGCCCGAGCGTGTGGCCTCGCCACCCGAGCGCGTCATGGTGCTCTGCAAGATATCCTCCCACTCGGGGTTGAACTTGATGAGCATCTCGCCCTCGATGGCATCTACCGTGGGAGGTACCACGGGCGTAGAGGGCTTCACGGGCGCATACTCCTGTGTGCAGGCCGTAAACATCGTGGCAACGGCCAAAAGTATAGTTATTCTCTTCATAGCTGCTACTCTAATTCATCGTTAAACTCAAAGCGGCCACGCAGCAGGGGATACCGCTCAAAATAGTACTCAAACGAGCCGGGTACGTTGTCAAACTGCACCTTGCGACCCTTGCTGTCGGTTGCCGACTCCTGCTGTTGGAATATCAGCACCTCGGCACCCCACTCCATCAGGCGGGGGTGGTAGAGCAGCCAGTCGGGTAGGCGGCCGGTCATAAAGTTGAGGTTGAGGCGCAGGCTGCGCATGTTGGGCAGCACCCTGGGCAGGGCGTTGTCCACGGCCCAGCGCAGCGTGTCGCCACGCTCTTTAATATCCTCCTCGGTGTAGGCGCGTATGCCGTTGTCGCCCACGCGCAGGTCGGGTAGCGAGCCCTCGATGTAGTTGTACGACAGGGCCAGCTCCTCGAGGCTCTCCCAGCGGAGCAGTCGCTCGATGTCGTCGCTCAGCTCCATGTTGGTGTAGAGGCCGATAGGCTCATCGCCCATGTTCTGCAACGAGGTGCGCGCTGCGCGGCGGTTGCTCGAGAGGTTTATCGACTTGAGCTTGGGGAAGTTCTCGCTTGTCAGCCACTCGGGGATGCGCTCGAGGTTGTTCGAGTTCAGGTCGAGGGTCTCGAGCGTAGCACCCAGGCGGGTGAGCGACTCGGGCAGCTCCGAGATGCCGTAGGCTGCCACACGCAGTGCCTTGAGGTGCGCAAGTGTGGTAACCTCCTCGCCCAGCGATATGCTCTTGAGCATCGTGTTGACATTGCCAAAGAGTGAGAGTGTCTCCAAGTATTTCAGGTATTTGATCTCCTGGGGTATGCCCTCCTCGGTGTTGAAGTAGCTTAAGTCGAGGTCGCGCACACGACCCACGGCCTCGGCCTCGGGCAGTGCCTCGTCAGTAGCCTCCCAGAGGCGCAGACAGCCCCAGCGGTGCATGCCCTCGGTGGTCGATATGCCGTTGTCGCTCCAGCACTCCAGCTTCTCGAAGATGGTGATGACGGCCAGTGAGTCGCCTTGGCGGTTATCCTCGATAAGGGGTGCGGCCTCCTGTCGGATGACAATCGTTGCGGGGGTCGCTATCTCGCCACTTCGGGGCAGCAGGTGAAGCGTTGCTGTGCGCTCGGAAGGTATGGTGTTCATCCTCCAGTCGAGGTGCAGACGTGTGGTGCGGGGGCGTGCTCCGCGGTCGAGTGTCAGGTGATAATCCTCGATTGTGAGCCACTCCTCCTGGCCGTCATACTCGGCCACCACGTTGAACTCTACGTTTGTTGTGATCTCGGTCTCGAGCCATCGCTCGTCGCGCTTTGCCGAGGCAGCGATGGTGTGCTCGGCCTCATCGGGGGTTATGCAGGGTGCATAGCCGGCCTGCTCGACATGCAGCGTGTTGAGCACCTCGCCGGATGACGAGAAGCGTATGTCGGCCTGACGTATGTCGTTTACGAGCGTAGAGTCGACCTTGACGATGCACCTCACCTCGCCGCGGCCATTGGCGGGTGATACCATCAGCCACGGCTCGGCAACTACGGCTGTCCACTCCTTGTCCGAGCGGATGGCTACCGTGAAGTCACCACCTGTGGCCGGGGCCTCGATTGTCGTGCAGTCGGCCTCGAAGCCCTGAAGGGTTGTGGTGTCCGTCTGACACGCCGTCATAAGGGCTACGAGGGCCACGACGGCAGATATGTATATATGTACTCTCTTCATACTCATTGCTTTTAGTCGAGGTTAAGGGCATCGCAGCCGCGTATATCCTGCCACGAGTCGTAGATAAGTTCATAGTAGCCCATCTCGATATAGGGGCACACCGCGCTTAAGTCGATCGAGATGTTGGGGTTGTCCTTAATCTCGAAGAGCAGGATGTAGGGCGAGATGGTATCCTCCACCTTGCGCAGGTCGTTAGAGCCGATGTAGAAGGCCGACATGCGGGGACACGAGTGTAGACCCGTGGGCCACTCACGCAGTGTGCGGTTACCCTCGTCGTCGCGCTGCTGACGGATGCTCATCACCGTCAGACGATCAATCGACAGTGGCGCATAGGGGAAGGCCTCAAAAGCATTGCTCGAGAGGTCGATGCCGTAGAGGTAGGGGAGGTTCTCGGCACTGAAGTCGTAGTAGGGTATCTCCTTGAGGCGGTTGAAGCTCAGGTCGATGGTCGTCAGGTAGGCCGCATTCTTACCCTGCAGCGCACCCTCCTCGATTGAGCGTATGCCGTTGCCACTGAACATCAGTGTCTCGATCTGTGCCCCCGAGCCTATGATCTGCTTGGGCAGGGTCTCGAAGCGGTTATTCGAGAGGTTGAGCGTCGAGGCGTTGATGCCGCGCCATGCCTCGCCGTTCTCCAACGAGGCGATGCGGTTGTTCGAGAAGTTGGCCGACATCATGACGTATATCGAGCGCGCGGTGAACAGATCGGGCAGCTGCGTGAGGCAGTTGTTTCTCACCGAGAACTCCTCCAGCTGGCTCACACCGCAGAAGTAACCATCCTCCGCCGCCGAGATACGCTCAATGCGGTTGAAGTCGTAGTAGAGCTTCGAGGGCGATATCTCCTTGCCGAAGGGGTGTACCACCTTCAGAGCGTTGTTCGTGCAGTCCAGCAGACCGAGCTTGGTCATACGCTTGAGGTAGTCGTGCGAGGGTGTCTCCTCGAGGTTGTTGAAGCCGAGGTAGAGTATCTGCAACGTAGCACCCGAGGGGCTGTCGATGATAGCCTCCCAGTCGGCCTTGAGCTGCGCGCCACTGATGTTCTTGTTCACCGAGAGGTTGAGCGACTGCATGTTGGGCAGCTGGGTGAGCATCTCCAAAGGCAGGCGCGTGAGCTTCGGACAGTTGTATATCTCCACGTCGGTGAGCATCGTAAGGTTGCTCCACGACCAGCTCTGCTGCTCCTCGTAGAGGGGTGATTGTGGCTCCACATCGCGGAAGAAACCATCGGCCGTGATGGGGCTGTTGGCCAGGAAGAACTGCTCGAGCTTCGTTAGGCGCATCATGGCGCGCGAGATGCCCTGTATGTCGTTGGTCAGTTCGCCAAAGGCCATATCCTTAAGGTCGATGCGGCTCTGGAGTATGGGTCGCTGCTCGGGGTCGCGGTTGATAACCCTCTTAAGCTCCTCGGAGAGATCCTCGCGTCCATCACGCTTAAGGCACTTATGCCAGTAGTCGAGGGCATCTATGCGCCCATCCGTGGCCGATGCCATGTCGGGCATGAAGCCACCTCCGTACTCAAAGCCTCCGAGCATCTCGTTGTGGTCGCCAAGGTAGAGTATGCGCAGCTCGGTGAGCTGGCCAATGGCGTCGGGAACGATGCCGCGAGCACCAAAGCCCGAGATGTTGAGCGATACCACGCGGCCATTGCCGTCGAGCGTAACGCCCGGCTGATCGCCCCACATGTCTATGTCCTTGTTGAAGTCCCAGTTTGCCCCAGGCGTGTAGGCCTCGCCGTGGTATGTCCAGTTGGGGCCGTCGAGGGCCAACCAGATGGCCTTAAGTGCCTCGTAGTCGCGGATGTGCTCCGCAGTGGTCGAGAGAGTGATGGGTACCGACACGTCGGCCGTGGTGAGGTTATCCTCCACGCTGAACTCTCGCCTAAGCGATGCTATGGAGCCACTGCCGAGGGGTGTGCGGGCCTTGCTGTCGGAGTAGGCCGTGTAGGCCGTGATGAGGTAGTTGCCGGCCTCGATGCTTATGATGCTGTCACACACGGCAAATGAGCTCAACGCGTTGCGGTCGTAGAGGTCGCCATCCACCGCGCCCTCGGTGAAATACTCCTGGTAGCTTACGGGCAGCTGCTTGAAGGTGGTCTCCTCGTGCGTGAAGAGGTTGCGCACCGAGACGTCGACAGCCTTTATCGAGCGGAAGAGCATGTCGTCGTCGGCGCGTGTAAACTCCTTCTCGAGCGTGAAGCTCACATAGCCACGCTCCACGGCTGCAACCTCGATGGGCTTCACTACAAGGCCGCCCTTCACCACCGTGAAGTCACCGCGGCTGTCACCCGTGAGCAGCTGCTCGTCGAGGTTGTCGTAGAGGTAGAAGCCGATGATCGAGTAGTCGCCCGTGAGCAGGCGCAGCTTATCGCTTTGCAGGCCCCACTCTGCCGAGGCGGTGTCGTAGGCGTGCAGTTGCAGTGTCTGCGTGATTGTCGAGCCGTCGTGCTGGAGAACAACGGTGAGCTTATGGGCATCGGCCATCTGCTCCAACTCGTCGGTGAGGCGTGTCGCAGTGTCGAAGTATGAGGCCTTAACCACCTTGAACTGGACATATCCGTAGTCGGCACCCATCTCCGATGTGTCGCGCTGGCAGCCCACCATGACGAGCAGAGCTGCCACGACGATGTATTGTAGGTATCGTTTCATAGCTTATCGCGTTATTTGGCAGGGGGTGTTACCACAAGCAGTTTCTTGGGCTCGCCATCGAGCTTGAAGAGTGCATATACCTCCTCCTCGAAGCCCTCGGCAGGGCCTACAAGGCGTACGGCCATCACCTCGTCCTTGTTCTCGCCCATCTCAAACTCACCCTCCGAGGCCTTGAGCAACTCGCCGCGGTAGTAGAACTCGGCTGTGGCACGACCCTCCTCGAAGGTTGCGGTGGTCCACTCCTCGATGCGGGGGTCGATGATTATGTTGGGTGACTTGCCATCGGTCTCGATGGGGAATGGGCAGGTGTAGAGCTCCGTTACGCCATACTCGGCAGCAAGAGTATCGTCCGAGAGCCTCTCACAGGGTATCTCGTAGGTGGTCAGCGAGTGGTAGACGTAGAAGCCTTCGTAGGGGTCACGCTCCGCAAAGCTGTGCTGCGTGAACTCCACGATGACATACTTCAAAAAGTCGTAGCGGAAGACCTCGATGCCTACGCCCGAGGAGTAGTCTCTCTCAACGAGGTTGCCATGCAGGTCGGCCTTGATGTCGTCGTAGATACCCATGGGAAGTACCATCACGGCACCATAACGCTCCTTGTCGGTGGCATCCACGCGCAGGCTCATAGAGCTCTTGTCGAAGGTGATCCATGCCGCATCTGTGGTGTAGCGTGGCAGGCCGCACTCAACCACCTGCTCGAAGCATACCACGGCGTAGTTGTCATCCTGCGCCGTGATGGTGAAGGGCAGTGCATCGTCGAAGGTGAGGTACTCGTCGGTGAGCTCGTTGTACTGGCGGAAGCTGTCACCCTCGAGTGTTACCTCCCAGCCGTAGCTGCTGCCCGAGGGGCCGGTGAAGGTGAGAGCATCCTCGCCCATACCCTTGTAGGTTATGGCAAACGAGAAGTCAGCCGTGCCACTCTCGTTCGAGAAGGTTATCGTGTGCCCCTCCGAGGCGGCAATGGCATAACGCTCGCGGCTGCCATCGTTGGCTATGCGGGCACCCGACGTGATACGTTCACCGGCACCACCCGTCACGGCACCACCCTCGAACTCCACCCACTCGGGGAAGTCGGTTGCGGCAAAGCGGAAGTTGGCCTCCACCTCGAAGGGTATATACTCGTTGTAGCCCAGCTCGATAGCCTCGATAGGCTCACCCTCGGGGGTGTAGATATTCAGTGTCAGACGCTCTGCAGCACGGCGCACGGTGGCTATCGTGGCACTCCTGCCACCCATCTTCATGGTGATGGTCGCCTCGGTGGTCTTATCCTTGAGACCCTCGGTCGAGATGTTGAGCATGATGGTGTGGTTGCCGATAGCTCCCGACATATCCTGCAGCTTGCCGGCGGGGGTGTAGAAGTTACACCAGATGGCGTTGGAGCTCAACTGCCACGCGGCGGTGGCGTTAAAGCTGATAGAGGGTGTGTCGCCCGCCTCGCACTCGATTACAACAGCCTCCGGAAAGCGTATCTCGTCCGTCTGGGGCTTCTGCTCACACGCTACCAACGTGGCCACGGCCACAAGTAGCAACATACAATTTCTAAAGATTACTCGTATCATATCATTTCGTTTTTACTCTTCATCGATCAGTCATCGTTTAGAAGCCCTCGCGCAGTATGCGCTCTGCCTCATCGTCCGATATCCACTCCAGGATGTGTATGTAGCCACCCACGGTGCCCACCTCCTCGACATAGATGGTGGTGTAGAGCACCATGTAGTTCTCGCAGGGGCTGTAGAACGAGGGTGTGCCCATGAGCTGTGACATCATCAGCTTGCCGTTGCCGTATATCGTTCCGAAGGCCTCGCCCGTGGCACCCAACTGCTGTGGCTCCATCTCCACGGTGGGGTTGAGGCGGTTATCCTGCAACATCTTGAGGCGGATGTCGTAGCCGTCGTAGAACATATCCTTGATAAGCAGGCCGTCGGTCTGGTTGTCGATAAGCTCGGTGCGCACCAGTCGGGCATCGCTGCCCATATACTGCATCGACCACGATGAGGTGATCTTGCACCAGCCCGTGAAGGCGTTAATATCCATCGGACAGCACTTGTGCAGTGTCACCTCGGCCTCGATGCCATACTCCTCCCACACCAGCTCCTCGTCGATGACAAGGCGCAGGGCTATGTTGGGCGTGCTACCGAGGGTGAGGTGTTCGGCTATGCCGCGCAGGCGCAGCGATGTGGTTATCTCACCCGCCTTGATTGTGAGCGTGTTCGACTCGATGGTGTAGTGATAGCCCTCAATGGCACTGCTCTGCTCGGCAAGAACCTCCACGGCAATGGTGCGGTCGCTATCTGTCGGGCGTGTGGCCGAGATGGGTATCTCGAACCACTCCTCGCTGTGGACCACGCCCAGCTGGTACTCCGCATCGGAGAACATTATATATTCGGGGCCATCGTAGGTGTGTCGCTCGGCCTCGCATGACAGCACTGCGAGTGCTGCACCAAGCAGTGCGACAAGCCTTGTTACTCTGTTCAAAAGATCTATCATAGTGGTGGTAGTTTACTGGTTACTCTCGTTGGGAAGTATCTCCGAGCCGGGTGACTCCAGCTCGTGTTGAGGTATGGGCCATACGAAGAGGGGGTTGGAGGCCTCGACCTTGAGCGACGAGCCATTCTCGATGGACTCCGACTGGGGTGTGCGCTCAAAGCCCTTGTGCCAACGCTTCAGGTCGGTGAGGCGGAAGCCCTCCATGTAGAGCTCCTTGATGCGCTCCTCTTCGATTATGGTCATGGCGTTGTCGTCGGTGAGCGTGACACCGCCACCATACGACATGTAGCGCGCCTCGCGCAGCGTGGCAATGTCTGCGGCGGCCTCGCTGTAGTGCCCCTCCATGGCCAATGCCTCGGCACGGATGAGGTACTGCTCGGCCAGGCGCAGAGGCTTGGGCATCGAGGTGTGCAGGATCTGGCTCTGGTAGAAGTTCATATTGCCGAAGTACTTCATCACAAGGGGCCATGTGAGGCCGTGGCTGTGGCCCGTGGTGTAGGCGTAGAAGTAGTTGTCGTAGCGCAGGTCGTTGCTATCGTAGAGGCCCAGCACCCACTCCGAGGGAACGTAGTCGGGCTTCATCGACGAGTAGTCGTAGTTGAAGAAGCACTGACCCAGCGCACCGCCATAGGAGTTGATCGTGAAGCCCACCTTCCAGATGATCTCCGTGGCATCGTCATACTGCCACATGTATGTGAAGTAGCTCATGCCGGCTGTATACTCCGTCGATGCCGACGAGAGCAGGTAGTAGCCGCTGTCGATGACTTCGGATGAGTAGTGTGCCGCAGCCTCGTAGTCCTTCATGTAGAGTGCCACACGCGCACGCAGGGCGTAGGCGGCGTACTCGGTGAAGTACACCGAGCTGAAGAGGGCACCCGACTCATTGTCGCTGTGCAGGTTCTTGGCGGCAAGCTCCAGGTCGCGGATGACCTGTGCGTAGGAGTCGGCCAGCGAGCTGCGACGCATAGGCTCGTCGGTGTTATACTTCGTGACGATGACCACGCCAAGCTCCTCGGCAGCCTGCTCCGCACTCTCGTAGCTCTTGCAGTAGAGCCTGATAAGCTCCGAGTAGGCCAGCGCACGGGCCATGTAGGCCTCGCCGGTGAGCATTCGCAGCTGCTCGAACTCAAGGTCGGTGGTCAGCGTAAGCTCAACGCGCGGGGCATACTCCAACATGAAGTTGGCGCGTGCGATAACCTCATATAGGGCGGCGTAAACCGATGTTATCTCCGAGTTGGTAGCCAGGATATCCCACCTCCAGATGTTGCCGTAGATGTTCGTATAGCCATTGATGGCGTGTACCATGTCGCACTGAATATCGGGCAGCAGGGTGAGGTAGCCGCTATACAGAGCCGGACTCTTGAACGACGAGTAGAGACCTATGGCGGCCTGATCCAGCTCCTCGAGAGAGTTGATGGCCTTATCGGCCGGAATAGCACTCTCGGGCCACTTATCCAAGCACGAGGTGGTGCTTAAGGCGATGGCCACAAGCGTAAGTAGAGAGATGGTGTGGTTGTATATTGTCTTCATCTTCATAACTCTTTTAGGCGTTTAGAACGAGAGGTCTATACCCACCGAGTATTGGCGTGACATGGGGTATTGGGCCTTGTAGACATTGCTCGAGCCCTCGGGGTCAATGCCCGAGAAGGCGGTGAAGGTAAAGAGGTTTTGTGCCTGGAGGTAGATGCGTGCCGAGCTAAAGAACTTCGAGCGGCGCAGCAGCTTCGAGGGCAGCGCATAGCTCAACATCAGGTTCTTGAGGCGCAGGAACGAGGCATCCTCCAAGAAGCGAGAGTCCATCTGCGGTGTTACGCCATAGCGCGGTATGTCGGTGATGTCGCCCGGCTGCTTCCACCTATCGTAGAGCAGTCTGCGCGACTGGTTGTAGGTCGAGTAGAGGCCGTTGCTCTCCTCGAAGAAGCGGTCGTTGTTGAACATCCACCTGTCGGCGACCCATGCAAACTGTGCCGAGAGCGTGATGCCTCGCCACGAGAGTGTGGTACCGAAGCCGCCCTGCCAGGGTGCTATGTAGCTC
>CALGRZ010000016.1 GCA_937880705.1 uncultured Alistipes sp. | reverse complement strand
CTTGCCAAATACCAAATTCTCCTTTTTGATTTCAACCTCTGCCATAGTCTTATCGGTTTATAAGTTTCTCTTTAAGTGCTTTAAGTACCTCGTCGGGTGAGAACATCATACCACCCAGACGGCCAACGTGCTCAACGGGAGCCTTGCCGTTAACTGCGAGGCGTACATCCTCAACCATCTGGCCTGCGTTAAGCTCGGCCGACAGGAAGCCCTTCACGCCACGAGCTGCGAGCTCGGCAATAGGCTTCTTGGGGAAGGGGTAGAGGGTGATGGGACGCAACAGACCGAGCTTGATACCCTCGGCGCGAGCCATCTCAACGGTAGCAGAGCAGATACGAGCCGATGAACCGAAGGCTACGATAACGTAGTCGGCATCGTCGCACTGGATAGCCTCGTAGCGTACCTCATTCTCCTCCATAGCGCGGTACTTGGCCTGCAGACGCTGGTTGTTAACCTCCATAACCTCTGACTTGAGCTCCAGTGAGGTGATCACGTTGCGCTCGCGGTCGTCGGTCTTGCCAAGCAGTGCCCAGCTCTTGCACTCGGCAGCGATCTCCTCGTCGGTGCGGCGGGGACGCTGGGGAGCAAGAACAACCTTCTCCATCATCTGACCGATAGCACCATCAGCCAAGATCATAGCGGGGTTGCGATACTTGAACGCCAACTCAAATGCATCGGCAACGAAGTCGTGCATCTCCTGTACCGAGTTGGGAGCAAGTACGATAAGGTGGAAGTCACCGTGTGCACCACCCTTACATGCCTGGAAGTAGTCACTCTGTGAGGGCTGGATAGTACCAAGACCCGGACCACCACGCTGGCAGTTTACGATAACACAAGGAAGCTCGGCACCTGCGAGGTAGCTCAAGCCCTCTGACATAAGGCTGACACCGGGAGATGACGATGAGGTCATCACACGCTTACCGGTAGATGCACCACCATAAACCATGTTGATAGATGAAACCTCTGACTCTGCCTGAAGAACCACCATACCGGTAGTCTCCCAAGGCTTCTCCTCCATAAGGGTCTCCATAACCTCCGACTGGGGAGTGATGGGGTAGCCGAAATAGCCGTCGCAACCGTAGCGAATTGCTGCGTGAGCAATCACCTCGTTGCCCTTCATAAGTTTTACCTCTTTCTCTGCCATAGTTTACTCGAATTTTTGGCGATACA
>CALGRZ010000015.1 GCA_937880705.1 uncultured Alistipes sp. | reverse complement strand
TTTAGTCTCTTCTAAAAATATCTCGCGTATATACTTTCTCTTTGACATCGTCGAGGATGGCATCGTAGCGGTTGGCGATGATGGCCTGTGAGCGGTGCTTGAACTCCGCAAGGTCGTTGATAATCTCCGAGCCGAAGAACATCGTGCCATTCTCCAAGGTGGGCTCGTAGATGATAACCTTTGCACCCTTGGCCTTGATGCGCTTCATAACACCCTGGATAGATGACTGTCGGAAATTATCCGAATTGGACTTCATCGTCAGGCGATAGACACCCACTGTAACCTCGCGCTCCTTTGTTGCATCCCACTGGCTTGAGCCAATATAATATCCCGCCTTTTTAAGTACCTGATCGGCGATATAGTCCTTACGGGTGCGGTTGCTCTCGACGATTGCCGACATCATATTCTGTGGAACATCGGCATAGTTTGCCAAAAGCTGCTTTGTGTCCTTGGGCAGGCAGTAGCCACCATAGCCAAATGATGGGTTGTTATAGTGTGTGCCGATACGGGGATCAAGGCCAACACCCTCGATAATGGCCTGTGAGTCAAGGCCCTTCATCTCTGCGTAGGTGTCGAGCTCATTGAAGTAGCTGACGCGCAGTGCGAGGTAGGTGTTTGCAAAGAGCTTAACGGCCTCCGCCTCCTTCATACCCATAAAGAGCACGGGGATATCCTCCTTAATTGCGCCCTCCTGAAGTAGCTCCGCAAAGCGCTTGGCTGCAGCCTCCATTCGGCTATCGTTGTAGCCAACGATGATGCGAGAGGGGTAGAGGTTGTCGTAGAGTGCCTTACTCTCGCGCAAAAACTCTGGCGAGAACATCAGATTTAGTAGCTTGCCCTGCTCGGCATATCGAGCAAAGAGGTTGTCGGAGTATCCAACAGGAACAGTCGATTTGATGACGATTGTGGCAGTAGGGTTGATCGCATATACCTCGGCAACGACATCTTCGATATTATGTGTGTCGAAAAAGTTGAGGTGCGGATCGTAGTTGGTCGGTACTGCAATAATAATAAATTCAGCATCACGATATGCCTCCTTGCCATCGAGCGTAGCACGCAGATTGAGTGACTTTCGCTCGAAGAATGACTTAATGTCGCAGTCTGGAATAGGCGAGATGCGGTGGTTGATTGCCTCTACCTTCTCGGGTAGAACATCCACCGCGACGACCTCGTTATTCTGCGCAAGCAGTGCAGCGAGGCTCATACCTACATATCCAGTACCTGCAACGGCAATCTTCATATCACCTATTTCGATGTCTCGTTCTCAATCTCTTTATCATACTCTTCGTACTGCGAGTTCTTCGACTTGAACTCGGGTACGGTGCGCTTCATGAGGCGCACCATCGTGGGTATCTCTACCGCACTTGCGAGGCTCTCCAACTCGTCAGCAACCTTTACAGCATCAGCATAGTCGTATTCACGAACCTTGGCAATGCGGATGCGGTCGTGATCCGTAGCCTCGGTATTCTCGGCATTCGAGAGCACCTCCTCGTACAGCTTCTCGCCGGGGCGAAGACCCGTATACTCAATCTTGATATCCTCGTCAAGGGTGAGGCCCGCAAGCTTAACCATTCGCTTGGCGAGGTCTGCAATCTTTACCGACTCGCCCATGTCGAATACGAAGATCTGGTTGCCCGATGTCATCGTCGCAGCCTCCATCACCAGGCGGCACGCCTCGGGGATGGTCATGAAGAAGCGGGTGATGTCGGGGTGGGTGACGGTGATAGGGCCACCCTTGGCTATCTGCTCGCGGAAGCGGGGGATAACCGAGCCGTTGCTGCCCAAGACATTGCCAAAGCGGGTCGTGACGAACTTCGTATTGCCCTTGACTACACCCTGCTCGATGGCGAGGCCCAACGCCTGAACATAGATCTCGGCCAGTCGCTTCGTGCAACCCATGATGTTTGTGGGGTTCACAGCCTTATCCGTAGAGATCATCACCATCTTCTCAACGCCGTACTCGATGCACTTATCGGCCACATTGCGCGAACCTGCGACATTGACATATACCGCCTCGCAAGGGTTCTCCTCCATCAGGGGCACATGCTTGTAGGCTGCTGCGTGGAATACCACTTGAGGCCTATACTTGCGGAATGCAAAGTCGAGACGTGCCGGCTGGCGAACATCGCCAATGACGGGCGTAAACTTCAACTCGGGGAAACGCTCCTCCAGCTCTAGGCGTATGTTGTGCATCGGGGTCTCGGCATTATCGAAGAGTACAAGCTCCTTGATGCCGAATGTCGCCAGCTGACGACACAGCTCCGAGCCTATGCTGCCCGCGCCACCGGTAACCATGATGGTCTTGCTCTGGAAGTTAGCGATAATCTCGTTCATCGAGATCTTAATCTCGGGGCGACCCAAGAGGTCCTCGATCTTTATCTCGCGTATCGACTGCTTCATGATCTTGCCGTCGATAACCTCGTCGATAGGGGGCGCAAACAGCACCTTGACATCGTTGTCTATGCAGTAGCGGATCAGTCGCTCCTGCTCGCTCTTCGCCTCTTCGGTCTGCGCGAAGAGTACCGCGTCGATGTCAAAACGCTCTTTGAGGAACTTGATGCTCGCCTCGGTCTCGAAGTAGTACACCTTGCAGTTGGCTATAGAGTGGTTCTTAAGACGCTGACCATAGGTGAGGAAGCCCATCACGTTGTAGTGCGACGAGTTTTGTAGGCGCGTGACCTGCGCTACCGACTTGTCACCGGTGCCATAGATGAGGATGTTCTGGCGTTTGCGCTGCACCTTGATGCGTGCTTTGACCAGGTCATAGGCCACGATCATCACTACGCGCACCAGTATCAGCAGACCCAACGACACGAAGCCGTCCATAATTGCAAGGGCGATGATGTAGTTGTTCGTCGCCCCCTCGGGTGACCACAGCAACACCATGAACACGAGGGTCAGCTCCTTGCCTACGATGGCCAGGGAGAAGCGTGCCAGCTCGCGCAGTGTCGAGTGGCGTATTACGGTGTGGAAGGTGCCGAAGACATAGAACCATAGCAGCGAGACGACTACGGCTCCTATGAGCCAGTGTAGTGAGAATGTCCCGAAGTTGGGGAGCGGCTTGACGAGCAACTGCAAAAATGCGAGTGTCGCCATCGATGCTATGAACGAGATAATCAGATCAATTACCAGAATAAACTTCGCGTTGAAATAACGCTCCAGATGTAGCTTTGCTAAAAGTCTGAACATAAATTTGTGGTTTTGCCTTGTTGCAGCGAGTCGCTCTTGCCCGCTGCGTGGTTCGTAGGCTGTTATAGATGGCTAATTTGTAATCTTCTCTAAAAAGCAGTTCGGGATGTAGGATGTTGCCACGGCGATCACGCCCTCGATGGCAACTACAAGGCGGTGGTCGCCTTTGATACGTTTGATGTAACCCTCCGTGCCTTGGAATATGCCGCCCGTGACGCGCACCCTGTCGCCCGTTGTCCACTCCTCATTCGATTCGCCCAAATACTCCAAGCCAAGGTCATCTATCGAGGTTATGCGTATGAACATCTGCATCTCGCTGTCGGGTATCGCCGCCGGTTGGCGTTCACCACGGTTGCGATATACCATCACTTCACCCATCAGCTGCTTCTGCAACTCCGATGCCTCTGCCTCGGTGCAACGCATGAACATTAGCGACGATATTGCCGGCTTGCGACGGCGCACCTTGCGGCCTCCAACCACCTGCTCCACGCTGCGCATGGGTATGTAACTCTCGATATTTTGCCCCTTTAGCAGTGTCTCAATCTTTGCGACTCTGTTGTAGAAGACCTTCAGGGCGTACCAGCTTATGGTGTTTGTGGCGTTTGTGGTGTATGTCGAACTCTGTTCGTACATAGGCATACTCTCTATTCCCTCGCCGTCGGAAGGTAGTTCGTTCCAACAGCGCGGCAGATAGGGTTGGGTTGGCTTGTCCAACACGCAGCAATGCTTCCGATCCGGAGCATAACGCTGCAACCCCGACCGCAAAAATGAACATAGTTTCTCCGCGGTCATTTGCAAAGTTATGAAAAAAATATGTTTTGAACAAATATTTCAAATAAATATTTATGCATATTTTGTGAACATTCCGCAAATCTATATTTTATATAGATGTAAAGTGGCCCTATTTTGGGGCATGTTGCCACCTTTTTGCCATGCGAGAAATATACAATAATTAATCTATTTGCGAATAAATGTCATACACTCAAATAATCGGTATATTGCAATAAATATGCCGATATGTCAGCCACGCAGGAGATGGCGGTTTTGAAGCACTGAATGTGCTATTTCACACAAACAAAAAAGGCGAGGTTACCCCCACCTTGAATGTTTTCACAACGGAATAATCCCTATTGTGATTTGCTAATAGAGTTGTTTTGCCGATATGGTTATTCGTTGTCGATCTTGCAAAGTCGTGCCCGCAAGCAGAGAACTCTACGCCGTGACGCTTCAGGAGCGGATTAGCGGCGGTTGCCATATCGAGGATCTACCCAAGGGCGATTGTTATTCCAGCACTGACTGTATCGAGGATCGCGACTCATGTAGATTGGCATCTGTGAACGGTCGTCACGGTAGCGGCGGAACTGTGTGCGGTGATGTTCGTTGTGCTGCCACGGTGAAGCGTAGTTAAGTACCACCTTGTAGGTGCGATAAAGGTCATATATGCAATACGATGAGGGCAGATATTGCGAGGCGATCCAACTCCTTCCCGAGAGGTAGTAGAACAGCGAGTTATTCACATCGTAGTACACATTCAATTCGGGCATGTAGAAAGGAGCGCAATCATATCCGGCAGGACCCCACGCAGGTTGTTTCTCGATGTTGTATGCCATATTGGTTGGCGATACGGGGGTATCGTAGCCATAGGTAGAGTTGTGGTCGTAGTACGCAGGATTGTTCCTATCGTTGCGAGGTATATAGCGATTATATGCATAGTGACCAAACGTACATGCCTGCAACAGAGTTGCACTAATAATAAAAAGAAAAAGTCGCTTCATAAATTTGCGTGTAAGTTATTGTTGTCTTTTACCCTCCCCACATGTGGGAATATTGCGAGGATACGGAAAACAGACAAGAAAATCAATAGTACCCCTGCGAGGATACGGAAAACAGACAAGAATATATGGTGTTTTTATAATAAAAAAAGGAGGCGCAAGAAAATAATCCTCGCTCCTCCTGTTGATAATCAGCTATTTACGCTGATAACATTGTCTAATACTCCTCCTCGTTAAAGAAGAAATCGTCCTTTGAGGGGTAGTCGGGCCAGATATCCTCGATAGACTCGTAGATATCGCCCTCATCCTCTATCTCCTGAAGGTTCTCCAGTACCTCCAGAGGTGCGCCAGAACGCACGGCATAGTCAATCAACTCCTCCTTGGTTGCGGGCCAGGGTGCATCCTCCAACTTCGATGCAAGCTCAAGTGTCCAATACATATCCTTAAATTTTTAGTTATTTTAGTCGCTTCTAATACCCTATAACGCTGCGGTTATACGCTTTGGTGCGCAAAGGTATAAAATAATTTTATATGTGCAACAAAATTCGCGGAAAATGTTTGAGCCTCAAACTATTTGCTTGGCATGCCGCCTATGGTATCCAGAGTGTCTCTTCGACCTTCAGACGCTCTGTGAGGGCACGTCCGAGGGTGTAGAGGTAGTCCGAGAGGCGGTTTAGGTATTTCGTTGCCGAGCGGTCGACCTCCGTTAGCTCACCTGCGCGTAGTGCTGCACGCTCTGCACGACGGCATACCGTGCGGCATACATGACACAGCGAGCAGGCGCGGTGTCCTCCGGGTATGGTGAACTTCGTGATGGGCTGCAACTCCTCCTGCATGCGGTCTATGGCCTGCTCCAGCTCGGTGATATGCTCCTCGGCAATGGGGGCTACCTTGCCCTCGCCACCACGACCCACTGCCAGCAGTGCTGCGACGCTCATCAGTCGGCACTCGATCTGCTGCAGCTCGGCCACAAGACCCTCGGTGCGTTCATCATCTATGAGCTTGTCGGCCAGCAGTGCTATAAATGCCGTCAGCTCATCTACCGTGCCGTATGCCTCGACCCTCGGGTCGTACTTCTTCACGCGCTCGCCACCGATTAGCGATGTCGTGCCATCATCTCCTGTGCGGGTATAAATCTTCATCGTATCAATGTGTTAGCTATCTTGTTAAAGTCTAAATCGCTGCTTGGGCAGGTGGTTGTTGAATATGAGGAGGTAGCCACGGTTGTCTACCGTCGTTGACGGATGCATCTCGATAATCTCGCGACACGCCGCCCATCGCTGCGCATTGTCGTATGGCTTGAGGATGCAGAGCGTTGCCCCCACCTCGCGGGCATAGGTGTTGAACGCGGCGAGCTGCTCATACGAGGTGTCGAGCGTGACTATGATCATGTCGACGTGCTCCATCTGGTCGATGCACCATGTGGCGTAGTTGCAGTGGTGTAGCAGGTTTTGTAGCTGCACGGCACGTCGGCGCACGGTCTGTTTGAGCAGCAGTGCATCGTATAACGAGTGGTCGTCGTCGGTGAGTGTCGATCGCATAAACACCTGACGAACAATCGAGTAGACGTAGGGCGAGTGTACGCCGTGGCCACGGAAGAAGCGCGCACGGCGCACCCATGACGGCAGATGGTTGATGCCGTAAAGTCGTTGTTTGAGTGTGCGTCCCGAGCGTTTCATTGTTGACCTCTGCTTATTTTTTTAGCTGGCCGGCCAGACGTCCTGTCGAGAAGGCGATCTGCATGTTGTAGCCGCCCGTGTTGGCATCTATGTCGAGTACCTCGCCGGCAAAATATAGACCCTTGATCTTCTCTGACTGCATGGTGTATCGGTTCACCTCCGAGCACTCCACACCTCCTGCGGTGACAATGGCATACTGGAAGGGGGCGTAGTCGACGATGGGGAATACCATGCCCTTGAGTATCTTCACCATACGCATCTTCTCGGCCTCGGTGAGCTTGCCGACGTATGTCTTCGAGTGGAAGTCCACCTCCTTGGCCAGAGGCACCACCAGCTGCTTGGGTACTAACTTGCGCAGCAGCTCGGCAAAGAACTCCGAGGGCTGCATCTCGGCAATCTCACGGTTGATGCGCGCCAGCAGTGTCTCCTCATCGAGCGCGGGCTTGAGGTCTACGACAATCTTCACCTTGCGCTCGTCGATGATGGCATCCACAGCATCGCGGCTCACTCTGAGTGCCACAGCACCCTCGATGCCGCGCTCCGAGAAGCCCATCTCGCCAAACTCCTCCTGACGTAACTCATTGTCTATATATAGCTTAACGCCGACATTCTTGAGCAGCAGGCCGTTGAGATACTCCTTCTGGGGGTGCGACGTAACCAGCGGTGTGAGCGAGGGGCGTACAGGCTCTATGCTATGACCCAGCGATGCTGCAAAATCGTAGCCGTCACCCGTCGAGCCCGTCGAGGGGTAGCTCACGCCACCCGTGGCGATGATCACATGGTCGGTCTCCTCTCTGCGCTCGAAGCCTCGCTGGTTGCGGTAGCGAACACCCGTAACCTTGTCGCCGAGGGTCTCGATGGCGGTCACCTGTGTCTTATATACAATCTTGACACCCTTGTCCTCGCAGAACTCCACCAGCGCATTTGCAATATCCCATGCCTTGCCGCTGTGAGGGAAGACACGCTCGCCACGCTCTATGTCGAGCTTCACGCCTATGCGCTCGAAGAAGCGTATGGTGGCGCGGTTATTGAACTCGGCAAAGGCTACCGAGAAGAACTCCTGGTTGGTGCGCACCTTCTCCAAAAACTCCTCGGCGGGGCGGGCATTGGTGAGGTTGCAGCGACCCTTGCCGGTGATGCGTATCTTGCGACCGGCCTTCTCCATCTTCTCCATCAGCAGCACCGAGCGGCCACTCATCGCTGCCGTGCCGGCTGCCATAAGTCCTGCGGCACCTGCGCCAATAACTATTACGTCGTACATGTGTTGTGTAGGTTTACTTCAATCAATTCGCAAAAGTAGGCAAAAAATGTGAAACATGGCTGTTGTCAGCCCCTTTTTATGCCTATCAGTGTTCGGTGTTACGGGTTATTTGTCAAAGAGGATGCGCTCCGGACCCTCGTAGTCGGGTAGTGGCTTTGGGGTGTAGTCGGCATAGCCGATCGAGATGACGCACCATACGCGATAGCCGTCGGGTATTGAGGGCAGTACCTCCTTGACATAATCCTCGCTGCGCTGACTTGTGGGCTCATCCTTGAGTGTCAGGTAGTCGCCTACATGTACCCAGCACGATGCCAGACCCTGCTCCACCAGTGCGAGCTGGAGCACCGTAGCCATTATCGAGGCGTTGGTCTGCCACATGGGGCTTGCCTGCTCGTCGCCGAGTACTACGATGGCGGCACCCGCCTCCTCGAGCAGG
>CALGRZ010000014.1 GCA_937880705.1 uncultured Alistipes sp. | reverse complement strand
TCGTACTGCTTCATCAGGTCGAGGATGTTGAGCAGCGATACCATGTTGTTGCGGTAGTACTTCATGGGCTCGGCAACAGACTCTCCCACAGCCTTATAGGCAGCGAAGTGTATCACGGCCTGGAAGTCGTAGTCGCGGAAGACCTGCTCCAGTGCCTCGCGGTCGCAGCAGTCTGCCTCTACAAAGTCGGGGGCGATACCCGTAATCTGCCTGATGCCCTCGAGTGACGAGGGGTCGCTGTTTGAGAAGTTGTCGACGATGACCACGTCATAGCCGGCGTTGATAAGCTCAACTGTGGTGTGTGAGCCGATGTAGCCGGCACCACCCGTAACAAGTACTCTCTTGCTCATATTTGCGGTTTATCTGTTTCAACCCACAAAGATATGCAAAAAATATGAAAATTGAAACAGCGCGACACAAAAGGGGCCGACTAAACCTGTTTTAGTCAGCCCCGATGGTGTAGACTGCTACTCCGCAGGCGGTGTGACGTGGGTGGCGTGTCTGTCGTCGGCAAAGAGGTTCCAGCCTCGGTGCACATCACCGATATTGGCCGGTGTGCCGTTCTCGATCTCGGACATGGCCATAACCACGGGTATCATATCCTGCGGTCGGCGGGTGTTGAGCTCCTCGTCGGGGGTGATGCCCGCGGTGCGTGCCACGAAGCGTATGTAGCCCTCGGTGAAGTTCTCGGAGGGTGGGGCGTAGCGGGTGATCATCTCGCGGATGCTCTTCAGAGCGTATCGTCGGGCGTAGGTGTCCAGCACCACAAACATGGCACGATAGCCCAGAGCCACGGTATAAAACTCCTTGAACGAAGGGTCGCTGCCGGGCAGCACCTCGCCACGAAAGCGTGTGCCCGAGCGACGTATATTGCCCGGATTGTTGTTCCTTAAGCCTCTACTCATTCTCCACCTCCCTCTCTACGCGACGTTTAACCCAACGGCCCAGCCATGCGAGGTGTGGCGAGTGGCTGATGGCCGAGGCATTCTCTAAAAACGACCACAGCTCAACACCGCAGACGAAGCCTGTGAAGAGCTTGGCGAGGTTGATGGTGAGCATCTCCGCGAGGCAGCTGTCCAGGACGTGTGCCAGCACGATGGCGATGATCACAAAGCCCAGCTTGAGTACCGTGCGCCAGGCGCGACGGCTCTCAAACCACCATTGCCGGCCCTCCCTCTTGGCCTCGGCGCGCGAGGCGACGATGCCGGTGAGGAAGTCCACGCCGATGAAGAGCGTGACGGCACCTACAAGGGGTGCTATGGGGCAGAAGAGTGCGGCCAGCGAGGAGCATAGGCCGCTAATAAGTTTGAATAATGTCTCCATCTATCGAACAGCGATTTAATACGTTGTGTTTCGGGTCGAACTCGGGGTATTGCTCCGCATTGGCGTTGAGGTAGTCGCTCAGGCGGCGTGTCAGCGTCGAGGCCTTATGGCGCAGGGTGTGTTGCAGCCTTCGGAGGCGCACGTTGTCGGCCGTCGTGGCGTTGTAGAAGTCGTTGCCATCATCCGTGAGGCATGGTGTACACCTCTGGCCGAGTAGTGGCTGCACCACATAGCGCACCCATGCGGCAACGGCCGGAGCCACATACTCGCTCATCAACGAAGGGTAGTCGCCTGCATATAGGGCCAAGGCCAGTGGCTCCCCGATCACAGGGAGCAGATAGCGGTGCTCGGCCTCGGCGATATCCGATTGGGTGATGACGCTCTCGAGTATCAGCTCGTGGGGCGAGAAGGCCAGACGTATGACCTCCTCGCGGTTGATAAGTGTCTCCATAGCGGGTTAATCTTTTGTGCGGTTACGGTTTAGGTCGGCAAGGAAGATCTGCTCTTCGGGGTCGTGCTCGTCGTAGCACAAGCCATCGGCTCGGCGTGCCTCCCACACCCTCATGTATGGGGGCTTCGAGGTCGTGGGTGGGCGGTTGACAATCTCCAGCGATGAGGCATCCACGCCCATCACCTCGCGGAGGATGTTGCGCAGGGGCTCCATGAGCCTCTGCTGCTCGGGCAGGATGATGGTGTTGAGTGCCACCTCATACTCGTGGAGTATGCGGTCGGTGGAGAAGCCCGACGAGTAGTCCAGACCGCTGAGCGAGCGGAACCAGGAGTGGGCGATAACCAGATCGCTCTCGGCCTGCGTGTGGAGTGTGTGCCAGTCGCCATCGGACGAGGTGTCGATGGGTATGAAGCGCGAGTTGTCACCATCGCTGTGGTCGCGCAACACGAAGAGTACCTGTCCGGGGCGGCCGGCGAACTTCTCCTCGGCGATGCGCACTATGCGGTCGGCCTCCTCCTCGCTATCTACTGCGCTGTCGAGCATCATCACGCCGGAGAGCTGAAACGAGTTGTCGATGCGCGAGATGTTCCAGCGGTCGGTCTTCCAGGCTATGGCCGCCACGTCGAGGCCTGCGACATAGGTTGCCACGCCGTAGTGTGCAAACATGGGCTCATACTCCTTGTAGTGGATCATGCTACGCAGCGTGCCATCCTCCTGCTCCTCAAAGAGGGGGTAGAGGGGTAGTGTCTTGGCATCGGTGGCGGTGAATGACGACCAATTGTGGTGCATGACGATGTGCTGTGAGTCGCGGGCGACACGACATGTCGAGGCATCGTGATGGTAGAGCGACAGAAACGAGCGGTTGGCATCGGTGACGACCTCCATAAAGGCGTTGCCCAGAAGTGCAATGTCGTATGCCAGACGGGCGATAACACCGCGCAGGCTGTCGCCCTCGCCGTTGGCTCTGTTTACAAGGCTTGCGATGATGGGGTTGCAGCCATCGTCGTAGGCGAAGCCCTTGCCGGCGATATAGTCGGCCTTGTCGTTGATGATGCGGCGGTGTGCTGCCGAGCGACGTGCCATAAGCGAGAGGGCTGTGGGCAGGGCGTTGTTGTCGCCCCAACGCCACACACGATCGCTTGTCGAGGCTGTGCCGCCGGCCGCCACCGAGCCCAGTAGAGGCTCGGTGCGGTTGTCGGTAGTGGTGATGCGTGTTGCAACTCTCTTTTCGGTCATAGCTTACGCAGTTTTAGGTTAGATGAATGATGCAGATATAACCAGCGTCTCGTCGAGGATCTCGGTGCCGGCCAGGAAGGTGGCACGCTGGCGGTTCTCCATCTCGTCGGGGTTGTACCACATGCGCACCTCGGCACCGGGGTAGTCGGCGGTATTTACCGCGAGGGCGAGGTTACGGCGGTCGGTGAGGAAGACGTGGTGCATACTCTCGTTGACATCCAGCGGCAGGCAGGCGTCGATGTTCATGTCGATGATGCGGATGCCGTGGTACGAGAGTTCGCGACGGCCGGTGTTGATGTCGGTGTAGGCCGCATCGCCACCAAACTTGTCGAGCCACAGCTCGTAGGCATCACACACGTTCGAGGTGACGAAGAAGGCGAGGTTGCCCTCCGACTTCAGGCACTTCAACTTGTGGTCGGCCGCCTCCCACAATCTGTCAAAAATCGAGGTTACGGTGTCGGCCGAGAGGGTGATATCGCTCATGTCGATATCCTTGTGGGGATATTTGTAGACCTTGGTCAGCAGTCCGTCGAAGAGGTTGCGGCTGTTGCTGTCGACATCGCCCACCCACATCATCGTGCGCAGGCTCTCGGCGATAGACTTACGGAAGAGCTCGGTCTCGGCCCTCTCCAGCTCGGTGCCCGAGAGGTCGTCGAGGTTGACCGAGGCACTGTTTACGATGAGCTCGTAGACCTGGTTGAAGTAGTCCGAGGCGGAGAAGCCGAGCTCGGCCTTGATCTTGGCCATGTCGATGGTCTTCTGCTTGCGGTCTGCACTTGTGCCACCTGTCCAGCCCGAGGTGTAGTTCTGGAGGATGTCCGACTTGGCAGCCCACAGCTGGATGGTGGTGGGCATGGGCATGTTGTAGATCACGCGGATGCCGAGCTCCTCGGCATTGGGGCCGGTGAGCATGGGGCGGAAGAAGATGGTTTCAAGGTCGTTGCCGGTGTAGGTCTTGGTGTGTTCGATAAGTCCCATAATAAGGTGTTTTAATAGATGTTAGTAGATTTTTTTGGTTGGTTTAGTACGCTTTTAACGCTGGCGCAGCGAGCGTGCATCACGCTCATAGGCCGTGCCGCGAGGCGTGAGTGTGGGGTCGCTCAGCGAGGGGTCCTCCACCTCTTTGAGCGATGTCATTGTGGCACTGCGTTGTGCCTCCTCAAAGGCGATGGTCGAGTGGTCGGCCGCCGCCGTAGCCCTCTGGCGAGGGATGTAGTTGATGTCGTCCTCGGCCTCGGGGGTGTCACGCTCCAGACCTATGGCCTTCAGCAGTGCCTTAACCCCCTTCAGGGCGCGGTCGCCGAGGCTCTGCTCGCGGGCAGGTGTCACGCTCTCGGCAACGAGGCAGTCGGCAAGGCCATACTCGATGACCTCGGCGGGTGAGAGCCAGCGACCACGACCGCCATTCTCGGCCATGAGTGCTGCAATCTGCTCGGTGGGCACGCCGGAGCGTGTCGCGTAGATCTCGGCCAGACGGCTGTCGGTCTGGCGCAGCATCTCGACCTCGGCCTGCAGCTCCTCGGCATTGCCCTCGGTCGAGCACAGCGAGTTGTGGATGAGGTAGAGCGACGAGGCTGCAATCTCTCGAGAGCCCTCCGAGGCTGCCTGTGCCACGATGGTTGCTGCCGAGGCGGTGTAGCCGTAGCAGCGCGTTGTGATATGCGCTCCTGTGGCACGCAGGGCCTCGTAGATGAGTATAGCATCGTTCACGTCGCCACCCGTGGAGCGGATGTTGACAATGATGTGCGTGTCGGCGATGTTGGCGATGTGCGATACCTTCTCGCGGAAGGCCTCATAGGTCGCCACACGGCTGTTGGGGTTGTCGAACTGCCACTGCTCGGAGAGCCCTATGGTGCCCTCGATGTCGATGGTGGTGCAGTCCGCTTCGTTGCGAATGTTGATTGATGAGTGCATCTGTTTTAGTGATGAAAGGTTATGCTCCGTGTCGTACACCACCTTGCGTACCTTCTCGTATGAGCAGCCAAACCGTGCTGCGGCCCATCGCATGGCACTGCAACGACCACGGTGTCGTTGAGTGTTGTTCGATACATAGTCGTAGATGGCTCTTCGCTCGAGGGTCGACGGATCGATCAGCTGTGTAGAGAGCAGTGTTCCGATGAGGCGTTCATATCGACGCGACCCGCGTGGCGATGCTATCTCGGCATACTTTTGAGTGGTGTTAGACATTGGAGCGTTGGTTGTTGATGTTAGTCGTTAAGTGTGCGTATAAAGCTACAAGTGGCGATGTGAGCCTCGTAGTCGTAGTGGGTTATGGCCTCCAGACGGAAGAGCGAGCTGTTCTGTCCGAGGCGCAGGCGGAAGAGTGATCGCAGCGTGGCACCCTTGCCCTCCATATCGAAGAGGTCGCGGTACTCATCGGGGTGGAGCACTATGCGGCAGCATAGTCTCTGTCCCGAGGCCCTCTGCTCCAGCTCGGTGAGGTGGTAGCGGTGTAGGCCGTAGCTGTTGTCGCGCACCTCGAAGCCGAGGCCATCCTCCATCTGCGGAGAGTGGAAGTAGGCGTAGGGGTAGGCGTTGTTCGCAGCACCCCACGTCTGGCCCTCGGGCAGTGGCATCAAACCGCGATAGATGACCACACGCGGTGAGATGTTGAAGTCGTCGTTGAGTGCGTCGCGGTCGCCCACGCACATCACCTCGGCTGCGGGGGCGGTGGAGAGCATGCCCTGGAGCGACAGGGTGGGCGCGAAGAGCGGGTTGAGCAGGGTGTGCGTTGCCTGTTTCGAGGCGTAGCCCTCGGTGGTGTAGCTCCACGAGCCTGCGGTGCTCCCGCTCGCCTCGTCGCTGCGCAGACCTATGCCGTCGGTGGGTTGGTAGCCCAGTGTCAGTCGTTCGTAGCACTCGCCACGAAGCTCTACACCGTCGTGAGGCTCGTCAATCTGCCTATGCTGCCAGTCGTGGATGTCGTCGGTGAAGAAGCTGTCGTAGGGCTCGATATAGAGTCTGCGACTCGTGTCGTCGGAGTAGATGCAGAGGTTGAACATCTGCATCAGTGCCTCCATAAGGTCGGCCTGCGAGATATCCACGTTGGCCACATCGCTAAACGTGAGCTCCGAGCCAAAGCCGGCTACACCGTTGAAGACGGGTGTTACGCTGCATCCGTTGTGTAGTGTCAGCGACTGCCCGGGCTCGGCACCTGCGAAGAAGATGGCGTTGAACAACTCGGGCTTCGAGGGCGAGAGCTCTCGGTAGTCGGTGCGTATGTCCACGGCAACGGTCTGACTGCCCGTTGAAGTCACATAGCCAAAGTATATGGCCCAGTCACCCGTATACTCCGAGTATTGGCTCTCACCCTCGCCCTTGACCAGCAGGCGTGTGCCACGCTGCATCTCCTCGGTGGCGGTGATCAGGCTATCGGCATCGGTCAGCTCCCCATAGCCATCCAGCATGTAGCTGCACCCGGTGTCGTGGTCGAAGATCAGCACGCGGTAGGAGGTTCCTGCCACAAGTCTCGAGCGTTGGTCGACAAAGGGGTTGGAGAGCTTGACCTTCACCACGCACTCGCCACCCAGCGAGATGGTGTCGAAGCCTCGCAGCTCACTGCTCGACACTATGCGGTAGTCGGTGGTGTAGCGCAGGTGCATGTCGAAGGCCGTGGAGATGGTGCGGCGTGGGCGAAATACGGGTCTGCCCTTGTCGAAGGTGAAGCAGTTGCCGTAGTTGTAGGCATCGCCCAGCGTGTTGCCCTGCTCATCCGTGGCCGTGGGGCTCACCGTGTCGACTATGCAGCCGATGTTCGATGCTGTGTAGGGCAGCCATGCATAGACGCGGCCCATGTCGTCGGCTTGGTTTGTTGTCGAGGTTGTGCGGTAGGCCTTAAAGCCCATCGTGGCGTAGGCCTCGGCACTGCGCAGGGTGCGGTAGGCACCGCTCATCATCAGGCTCTTGAACAGACGTAGCTGCATGAAGCGGCTCACCAGCGTGTAGTCGCTGCTCTTGACCATCGAGTCGATAATTGGCTCAATGGCCAGGAAGGGGTAGTAGTCGTGGGGCATCAGCGTTGCCTGTGTTGCGTAGATGCCTGTGTCGGTAGTGTACTCGGGGTAGCGGTCGCGCCATAGTGGCATGAAGCGCACGGGGCACTGCTGGCTCCAGCTCGCCTCGATGTCGGGTAGGGTGAGGCAGCCGTTGTACTCTATCGCACTCTCGTTGAGGCGTGTTGTCGCAGCCTGTTTGGCCCACTGGGCACCTCCCGAGCGTATCAGCAGGCGGTAGCAGGCCTCGCCGTCGTGGTACGACGTGCCGAGGAGCGTTACAACACCTCGGAAGAGTACCGTGCCGTCAACCTCGAAGATGGCCTCGTGGTAGTCGTCGTTGAAGCTCGAGGTGCGGTATATGTCGCGGGCCATGTAGAGCACGCTGTCGGCCTCGGGCGTTGCTCCAATGAGGATAGCCATGCTCTCGCCCTCGCGCCACGCCTCGACAGAGCGCAGGCGGCGGCTGTCGTAGGCCGGTAGTGTCGGGGAGTCGCCCACAATGGCGCACTCCACACCATCAATCCATAGTCGTGTCATAGCAGTCGGCATTTAGCGTTGGTAGTAAGTTTGATCTGAAGCAGGGGGAGTGCGCCGTGGTTGTCGTAGACTATCTTGCGCTCGGGCATCTCCACCTCTACAAGGCTGCCGTCGAGGTGACAGAATATGTGTGGCGAGCCGACAATCTCGGCCAGCTGGCTCATCTGTTCTGGTACCTCGCGTGCACTTGTCAGTGTGTAGGTCAGTCGGTCGCTCTTAAGGTTGCGATAGGTGGTCGTTGAGGTGGTTATGCTCTCAACCTCGGCATATCGCTCCTGGAGGCGTACCAGCGGGAAGGTGTAGTGGTCGACACCACCCATGGGGTTGTACCAGTAGAGTGTAGCGGCATTGTCGAGCCCCTCGCCAATGGTGTAGTCGCGCTCGTATGTCACGGCATTGTCGCAGCTAATCGTCAGATGCACGCTGCGCAGAGTGTCGTTG
Source organism: uncultured Alistipes sp. (assembly GCA_937880705.1). Next base: position 8,355 of record CALGRZ010000014.1, on the reverse strand, counting down.
GTCGAGGTGGTGGGTATGCAGAGCTCTGCCGGCAGTCCGTATGTGCGGTGCGTTATCTCCTTGGTGGTCGAGCTGTTGTTGTGCATGTATCGAATCCTCACCGTGACGTACTCTTCGCCGTAGGCCGTCAGAAGTATAGGGTCGTTGCGACGTACGGTCTGGCGTGTGACGCTGCGTGTGTAGAGCTCGGGTGCAAGGCTCTTGATCTCGGAGCGGAATATAAGCCGATTTTCGCTTCGGATGTCGTCGCACGAGAGGTTTATGACAAGAGCTGCCGGCGATATGCTCACCGTGGGCGTTGTGCTCACCGTGGGTGTCGCGCCCATTATTCGGCGTATGTACGGGGCGATGTCGACCTTGGCCTTTGTGACGTTGCGCAGTGTGACAAGGCCTATGACTATCCCGCGCGACTTATCGTTTATCGAGAGGGTGTAGTCTGCCCCTTCAGCGATCTCGGAGTCAAACTCATAGATCAGATTATCGTGCCACGAAGCTCCGTTTTTTGGTATTGTTGTAAACTTCATAATCAAATAATTTAATCGTGTGTAAAGGGTTGTTCTCTCCCCTGTAGGATACCCCCTTCGCTGCAGTCGTCGGGGAGTATCCCGGGGTGTTGACAAAGTGTCAACAACAACATAATATATAACTATCTTCTGAAAATCATATATTGAATATCAGTATTATATAGGTGTTTATAACCGAAATATCGAAATTGTTAATAGTGTCAACAAACTTGTTGTAATCGCCGCTTGTGCCGTCGAATTACAGTGCAAATATACAACGCCAAAAAGCCTTTGTCAAGGGTTTAGGTTAAAAAATTGTTCTAAATATTTTACACACAAATCAAATATTTTAATAATCATTGGGTTATGCGATTAGCATAATTAAAAATTTTTCGCTATATTTGCGCGGTTAAGATTAAACAAAAGGAAAACTTTATAAAACCAATGGCTGATAATTCAATTTTGATACGCCTCGACGGCCTACGTCTGAAGTACGAGGAGATAGGTCAGAAGCTGACCGACCCCGAGGTTATTGCCGATGTCAAGCAGTTCGTGCAGCTCACCAAGGAGTACAAGGAGCTGGAGCCCATCATCGAGACCTCGGAGCGTTTCCGCACCGCGTTGGCCAACCTTGCCGAGGCAAAGGATGTGCTGGCTAATGAGAAGGATGAGGAGTTCCGCGAGATAGCCCGCGAGGAGGTGGCAGCACTCGAGCCCGCCATCGAGAAGATGGAGGAGGAGATCAAGCTGCTGCTTATCCCCAAGGATCCCCAGGACGATAAGAATGCAATTGTCGAGATCCGTGGCGGTACCGGTGGCGATGAGGCCGCCATCTTTGCAGGTGACCTGTTGCGTATGTACACCAAGTATATCGAGTCAAAGGGCTGGCGATATGAGATCACCTCGTCGTCGGATGGTGCTGCGGGCGGTTACAAGGAGGTTGTGCTCAAGGTGACCGGCCAGAGTGTTTACGGCACGTTGAAGTACGAGTCGGGTGTGCACCGTGTGCAGCGTGTGCCCCAGACCGAGACCCAGGGACGTGTTCACACCTCGGCAGCCTCGGTGGCTGTGTTGCCCGAGGCCGAGGAGTTCGACATCGAGATCTCGATGAACGACATCCGCAAGGATATCTTCTGTGCATCGGGTCCCGGTGGCCAGTCGGTGAATACCACCTACTCGGCTATCCGTCTTACCCACATCCCCACAGGTATTGTCGTGCAGTGTCAGGACCAGAAGTCGCAGCTCAAGAACTTCGATAAGGCCTTCGAGGAGCTTCGTACCCGAGTCTTCAACCTCGAGTACTCGAAGTATCTCGACGAGATAGCCTCGAAGCGTAAGACTATGGTGTCGACGGGTGACCGCTCGGCCAAGATTCGTACCTACAACTACCCCCAGGGACGTATCACCGACCACCGCATCAACTACACCATCTACAACCTCTCGGCATTTATGGATGGCGACATTCAGGATGTTATCGACCAGCTTATCGTGGCCGAGAATGCCGAGCGTCTTAAGGAGAGCGAGCTGTAGCGGGTAGGGAGAGTGGCCCACAAACTATGATTTGAGCATCTCGACCAAGTCCCGCACAAGGGCTTGGTCGTTTTTGCATTATAACAGATAATTTTTAGGAGTCGAGAGACGTTTACCGAGTAAAAGAGTAGCCGATTATGCGAAGAGTAGTGATGATGTTGATGGTGATGATCTGCGCCCTGCCCGTCGTGGCACAGGAGCAGGATCGTGGTGCTCTGGCCCGTGCAAAGCGACAGACGCTACTGGTCAAGGAGTGGAAGACCACGCCCGATGGCAAGAACAAGTGGGTAGACCACACCGAGCTCTATGATGCCGAGGGTCGTCTTATCGAGGAGAGAGAGTATGCCGACTACGGCCACTATCTCTCGTGGCGGTCGACCTACGAGTACAACGAGCGGGGTCTGCTCATCAAGGAGGTGGTCTACAACAGCCGCGGCAAGGTGCAGAAGGTGCGTAAGTTCGAGTATGACAGCCAGGGTGTCTGCACACGTCGCTATAACTACTCGCCCAACGGAATGTTGAACTCCTATCGCCAATTTGAATATATCTACGAGTGATGCCCGATACTCGACCGAACACAACCTTTGAGGCCCTTAACAACCTCCCCGTCTGGCAGCGTATGGCCACTGTCACGCTTGCCGAGATGCAGGGTGTTAAACTGATGAACCGTGTCGATACGAAGTATGTGCTCAGCGTGGATGAGGTGCTCGACCTTCTGGATAGGGCGGCCGTGGAGGGATATAAGGTGCAGCTCATCGGGCAGTGTAGGGCCTGTCGCTACGATACGCTCTACTACGACACCGCCGAGCGCGACATGTACCTTGTGCACCACAACCGTAGGCTCACCCGCCAGAAGATACGCACCCGAACCTATGTCGAGAGTGGCGTGAGCTTCCTCGAGATCAAGAACAAGAGCAATCGGGGTCGCACGCGCAAGCGACGTGTGGGTATCTCGGCCGAGCTCTTCCACGGCTTCTCGGAGGATGCTGCTGCGATGGCCTTTTTCAGTGACCATGCATGGTACGACATCGGGCGGCTGACCCCGGCACTGCGCACCCGCTTTACGCGCATCACGCTCATCAACCCGGCCTTCACCGAGCGTCTTACCATCGACCTCGACCTGCGCTATCGGGATATGCGTGGCGGCCGTGAGGCTACCATCGAGCGGATGGCCATCGTCGAGCTTAAGCAGGATGGTCTGCAAGACTCGGTGATGAAGCGCGTGCTACGACAGATGCGTATTACGCCGCTCAAGGTGAGCAAGTACTGCATAGGCACTGCCCTCACCGTTGCGGGTGTGAAGTGCAACCGCTTCAAGGAGCGACTACGCGAAATAGATAAACGATTAACTAAAAGATAACCAATATGATACGTTTTGACGATACGGGCATCGACCCCGATCTGTATGATGCCGAGATAGCTGCTCTGGCCGGTGCCGAGGGCGATATGGGTGCCACCTTCCTGGGCATCCCTCTGTGCGATACGATGTCGGTTATGCAGCTCGCCGTGCAGTTTGCGCTCAACCTCATAGTGTGCAGCATCATCGTGCGTTGTTTCTACTATCCGAAGAGTCGTCGCAAGGACTTCTCTGCGACCTTCATGCTCTTCTCGTCAGCCGTCTTTTTGTTGCTCTTCTTCCTCAAGAGCGTGGGCATCGATGTGAGCATTGGTCTTGGTCTGTTTATGATCTTCGGCATCATGCGCTATCGTACCGAGATGGTGCCTATCCGCGAGATGACATACCTCTTTCTGACCATTGCCGTGGCGGTGATCAACGGCATTAACCTCATGGTGTCGTATGCCGAGCTGGCTCTGGCCAACGGCCTTATCATCGCGGTGTTGGCCGTGTTGGAGTACTACGTCATGCGCAAAGGCACGGCGTCGAAGCTCGTCTGCTATGAGCGTATCGAGCTTATACGCCCCGAGCGTCGTGAGGAGCTTATCGCCGACCTCGAGCAACGCCTCGGCCTGAAGGTTGAGAGTGTCGATGTGGGCAATGTCGACCTGCTGCGCGATGTCGCCTTCCTGAAGGTTCACTATCGCCCCGTGAAGGGTGAGCGTCCGTCGGTGGATAGCACGCTGAAGCTCAACGAGAAGAATGCATTTAACGATTAGAGGTTTGCGCTTATGAAGACTTTGCAGAGATATGTCGTTGTTGTCGTGATGCTTATCGCGGCCTCGGCAGCCATGGCGCAGGAGATCCCTGCACCTGCCAACATCACCGGTAACGACTTCCGTGGTCGTCTGGAGGGCAGCTTCGAGTGGGAGCCCATCAAGCATCTGTCGTTAGAGGCCTCTTTCCAGGTGCGCCTCAAGGAGGACTTTGCCACCGTCGACCGCCTGCAGACCTCGGTAGGTGCCGAGTATGAGGTGTGCAAATACTTCAACGTGGGTGCCGACTACCTGCTTATCAACCCCCACGAGGTGGGCCGTTGGGAGCGTCCGCGTCACCGTGTCAACCTCAACTTGGAGGGTACGGTGAAGGTGGGTCGTGTCGACTTGTCGCTGCGCGAGAGGTTGCAGACAACCTTCCGCACCGACTCGGTTAACCGCTTTGAGAAGTCGCCCTGTGCTCTTGTGCTACGCTCGCGCCTTATGGCCGAGTACAATATCCGCCACTCGAGGTGGACACCCTATCTGCTCTTCGAGCTGCACAATACGCTCAACGCCCCGCAGGTTGTGGCCAACTATAAGGAGGCAGAGTGGAGTACGGATAACTACGTTACGCGCTACCGTGCCGGTGTCGGTGTCAAGTACCGCATCCGCCGCAACCACCGCATGGAGTTCTACTACTACATGGACTACGATCGCTCGTACAACATCGACTACAAGGGTAATAAGGGCGATCTGAAGGGCTATAAGCGCGAGAATGAGTATCGCCATATCTTTGGCATAACCTATAAATTCAAGTTGTAGCCATGCGCCGAACACTCACCCTTTTAGCTACGCTCTGCCTATGCCTTGTGGCGTGGGCACAGGAGCCTATGTATGTGGTCAATGGCCATGTCGTGGACTCTATCGAGGGTATTCCCCATGAGGATATCCAGAGCATAGATGTGCTGCCTGCCGACGAGCAGACCATTGCCCATTGGGGTGAGCGTGCCTCGGAGGGTGTGATACTCGTTACGTTGCGCTACGACACCCCTGCACGCTTCGCTGTCGAGGGCGAGGATAACTTCACCCAGTATCTGGCCCGAAGGGTTAAGTGGGACGATAGCATGCCTGCCGAGCGGGTGTCGCTGCGACTTCTCGTCGATAGTGAGGGCCATGCGACCATCGCAGAGGTGTTGCAGGTTACCTCGCGCAGCTTCCTGAAGCGTGTGAGCAAGGCCATAGCCTCGGCCCCCGCATGGCAGCCGGCGATGCGCGATGGCGAGCCCACCGAGAGCATACACCTTGTCAACCTACAACTCCCCGAGGGCAAGAGCCTGCCCGAGGAGCGAGGCATAATACTACTTTAGCGAACTTACCCATGATGACGACACGTCCCATAGTCATGGCCACCACCGCAGCCGAGCATATCACGCTGCTCGACCTTCAGCGTATGGTGCGCTATACCGTCGAGGAGCGTTTTGGCGATCCTCTGTGGGTTAGTGCCGACATCTCGGAGCTTAAGCTCAACCGCTCCGGCCACTGCTACCTCAACCTTGTCGAGAAGGGCGAGAGCGATGGTGCCCCGCGTGCCGAGGCTCGCGCCGTCATCTGGCGCACGGCCTTCTCGCGCCTTGCCACAGCCTTTGCTGCGGCCACAGGGGGTGAGCTCAAAGCCGGACTGCGCGTCTTGGTGCGTGTCGTTGTGACCTACCATGAGGTCTATGGCTTCTCGTTGCAGATTGTCGACCTCGATCCGTCGTACACGCTGGGCGAGGTGGAGCGACGTCGCCGCGAGACCATAGCGCGCCTTCAGGCCGATGGCGTGTGGGATATGAACCGCGAGCTGGATATGGCTACCCCGGCACTGCGCATCGCCGTGGTGTCGAGCCCCACGGCTGCGGGCTATCAGGATTTTATGCGTGAGCTGGGCCGTGCCCCCTATCGCTTTCGTACCACGCTCTTCGAGAGCCTTATGCAGGGCGATAGTGCCGAGCAGGCTGTTGTCGAGGCACTTATGGCCATTGCGGAGCGTGAGGTGGAGTTCGATGCCGTGGCCATCATCCGTGGTGGTGGCTCGACTAGCGACCTGGCACTCTTCGACAGCTACCTTATAGCCACCTACGTTGCGCAGTTCCCTCTGCCTGTGGTTACGGGTATCGGCCACGACAAAGATATCTCGGTTGCCGACATGGTCGCTTGGCGGTCGTGTAAGACCCCGACGGCTGTGGCTACGCTCTTTGTGGAGATGGCCGATGAGCAGCTGTGCCGTGTGGAGGAGTGTGCCCGAGCCCTGCGTGATGGCGTTGTGGGACGTATCGCCACGGAGCGTGTCACCCTGGAGCGTGCCACAGCGGAGCTTACGCGCTCGGCCGTCGTCATGCTCAACAATGCGACCAACCGACTGACCATGGCCGAGGAGCAGCTGTCGGGTGGTGTGCGCGAGCTGCTGCGTGGCGAGCATCGACGCCTCGACCATGCCGAGGAGGTTGTCGGAGGTTACTCCGTGGAGCGAATTTTGCGTCTTGGCTTCGCCGTGGTGCGCACCCCACGAGGTGTGGTAGGCTCGGTTGACGATGTGGCTGTGGGCGAGGAGATTATTGTAGGCGTGGCCGATGGTGAGCTGCGCGGTGAGGTGACAAAAATGATGAAACGATAGATATATGACAAAGAAGAGGTTAACATATACCGAGGCTATGGCCGAGGTCGAGCAGATACTCGCGCGCCTACGCTCCTCGGAGCTGGGTATCGACGAGCTGTCGGGTGCTGTGCGCCGAGCTACGGAGCTTATCGCCCTGTGTCGTCAGGAGCTGCTGGCCACCGAGAAGGAGGTCGAACAACTCATCAACAACGAGGAGTAGCATGAAGCGTCTTGTCAGATGGTCACTCAACCACATCCCCCGTGCGTGGCTGCAACGCCTCGCGGGGTGGGCCGTACCCGTTATGGGTGTGGCCTATATGGGTCGTGGTCGCGAGTGCCCCATCTGTGGTAGCCGCCGGCGACGCTTCCTGCCCTATGGCTATGTGCGTTCGCGGGAGGATGCACTCTGTCCGCGCTGCCTCTCGTTGGAGCGTCACCGCATGCTGTGGCTCTGGATAGAGCGTGAGAGCGACCTCATGCAGCGACTGCCCCGTCTGCTACACATAGCCCCCGAGGTGTCGTTGATGAAGCACTTCAGACGGCTCTATCGCGGCACAGAGGGGTATATAACAGCCGATTTGGAGTCACCTTTGGCCGATATGCACTTCGACGTACAAGATATACCGCTTGCGGATCGTTCGGTGGATGTGGTCATCTGCAACCACCTCTTCGAACATGTGGCGGATGATCGTCTGGCTATGCGCGAGCTCTACCGCATTATGCGCCACGGAGGGTGGGGCATAATGGTTGTGCCGGAGGATCGAACACGCGAACATACCTTCGAGGATGATAGCATCACCGATGCTGCGGAGCGCACACGTCTCTTCGGTCAGTATGACCACCGCCGTATCTATGGCCGTGACTACGACGAGCGGTTGCGCGAGGCCGGCTTTGTTGTGGAGCGTGTCGACTATGCCGCAAAGCTGACAGCCGATGAGCGCAGCAGGTATGCGGTGGCAGGTGACGACCTGGTTATAGTGCGTAAAATGTAAAAACAGTGATTATGAACGATATACTTTCAAGATACAGTGCCTTTCGCGAGATGCTTGCAGCGCAATTCTCCCAGACCACCTGTCGGATGGTCGACCGAGCCCTGCTCTTTGCCGGGGAGCGCATGCAGGGTGTGACGCGCTACAATGGCGAGCCGATGCTCGACCACGATGTTGCCGTGGCGCGCATCGTTGCCGAGGAGGTGGGTCTGGGTCGTAACTCTACCGTTGCTGCCATACTGCACGATGTGGTGCGCATGGCGGTGCAGAGCCACTCGGAGGATGAGCAGGAGCTGCTCTCCACCATCCGCAACGACTATGGAGGGGAGGTGTTGGGCATCACCCTCGCTCTGTGCAAGATCTCGGATATCAAGCTTAAGGAGTCGAAGGAGCAGGCGTCGGACTTCCGTGATATGATCGTCTCCTACTCCGAGGATCCGCGTGTGATACTTATCAAGCTGGCCGACCGACTGGAGGTTATGCGCACGTTGGATATCTTCCCGCAGCGCAAGCGTCGCAGCAAGAGCTGGGAGAGCCTTAACCTCTATGCGCAGATTGCCCACAAGCTCGGCCTATACAACATCAAGAGCGAGTTGGAGGA
>CALGRZ010000013.1 GCA_937880705.1 uncultured Alistipes sp. | reverse complement strand
GATGGAACTCCGTTAGTGTCATATCTGGATAGACCTCAAAGTCACGAACGAAGTTATCGCTCTCGTCGCTGAGCATGCGGTACTTGAATATAATATTCATAGGTGTACAATTATTACTTGTACAAATGTAATACTTTAATCGTGAAAAACAGAACTAATAACAATAAAAGTTATGCAAAAGGCATAAAAAAGTTTGGTGGTAATAAAAAATATAGTATATTTGCAGTGCTCGAAAGGAGCAAAACGTCATTAACGGGTCTAACCTGACCCAATAACAATCAAAACAATATGCAAGATTTAGCAGCGTTGGAGGGTAAAACCATCCTGGAGTTACGCGAGATTGCAAAGGCATTGGGCATAGCCCCATCTACGATGAAGAAGAGAGAACTTCTCGACAAGATAGTATCTATAGCCTCTGCGGGCACTCCCGAGCCCGAGGCTCAGACACAGCGTAAGCGTGGCCGTCGTCCCCGAGTGAGCGGTGTCAAGGTTGGCAACAGCACAACGGAGCAGGGCCCCGCAACACCCGAAGAGGAGGAGCCGAGCATCACCGAGCAGGAGCCGCAGGCACAGCCCAGACGTCGTGGCCGTCGTCCGCGTGTGGTGCAGCCCCTCGAGAGTATTGAGCCGGCAGAGGAGCCAATAAAGGAGGAGGCTGCCGACGAGGTTGTCGAGCAGGATATCTATGAGCTGCCACAGGAGTCAATCATCGAAGAGGTCTATGATGATGACGAGGATGAGGAGGAGAGCGACGACATCTACGAGGAGGCATCCTACGATGATGAGTATATCACCAAGGATGACTTCACCGCAGAGATCGAGGGTGAGGGCGTGCTGGAGATTATGCCCGATGGCTTCGGCTTCTTGCGCTCGGCAGACTACAACTACCTTAACTCGCCCGACGACGTATATGTGTCGCCCTCGCAGATCAAGCTCTTTGGCCTTAAGGCCGGTGATACGGTGAGTGGCACGATACGTCCTCCGAAGGAGGGTGAGAAGTACTTCCCTCTGGTGCATGTCAACCTGATCAATGGCCTTGAGCCCGACTACATCCGCGACCGTCAGCAGTTTGAGTACCTCACGCCGCTCTTCCCGTCGGAGAAGTTCAACATCACGGGCAATGGTCACAACACCATATCCAACCGCGTCATAGACCTCTTCTCGCCCATCGGCAAGGGTCAGCGTGCTCTGATCGTGGCACAGCCCAAGACGGGTAAGACCATGCTTATGCAGTCGATAGCCAACGCCATTGCAGACAACCACCCCGAGGTATATATGATTGTGCTGCTCATCGACGAGCGTCCCGAGGAGGTTACCGAGATGGCCCGCAACGTAAAGGCAGAGGTCGTGGCCTCGACCTTCGACGAGCAGGCATCGCGCCATGTGAAGGTCGCCGAGATGGTACTGGAGAAGGCCAAGCGCATGGTCGAGTGTGGTCACGACGTGGTTATCTTCCTTGACTCAATCACCCGCTTGGCGCGTGCCTACAACTCTGTGCAGCCCGCCTCGGGTAAGGTGCTGTCGGGAGGTGTGGATGCCAACGCCCTGCACAAGCCCAAGAGATTCTTCGGTGCTGCGCGTAACACCGAGGAGCGTGGCTCACTGACCATCATCGCCACAGCCCTTATCGATACGGGCTCGAAGATGGACGAGGTGATCTTCGAGGAGTTCAAGGGTACGGGTAACATGGAGCTTCAGCTCGACAGAAAGCTGGCCAACAAGCGCATCTACCCCGCTGTCGATGTTATATCGTCGAGCACACGTCGCGAGGATCTGCTGCTTAAGCCCAATGTTATGCAGCGCACATGGATACTGCGCAAGTACCTCTCGGATATGACCACGGTAGAGGCCATGGAGTTCCTGCAGAAGCAGCTCAATCTCACCGAGAACAACGACGAGTTCCTCGCTACGATGAATCAGTAATCGCTACATCTATGAAGAGACTTACAACACTTCTACTGCTCACACTCATCGCCATCAATGCATCGGCGTGGGGGCCCAAGGGTCATGATACGGTGGCCTATATCGCCGAATGTCATCTCTCGAAGCGCGCCAAGAAGAGCATCGAGCAGGTGCTGGGCGGACACTCGATGGTATATGTGTCATGCTGGCTGGACAACGCCTCGCACACACCCGAGTATGCCCACACCAAGACGTGGCACTATGTAAACGTGGATAGGGACGAGCAGAGCTACTCGGTATCGTACAAGGAGCCTAATGGCGATGTTGTCACCGCCATCAACGACTGCGTGGCAAAGCTCAAGAGCGGTGAGCTAACACCCGACGAGGAGCGCGTGACGCTGATGATGCTCATACACCTTGTGGGCGACATGCACTGCCCTATGCACGCCGGATATAAGAGCGACAGAGGCGGCAACGACACGCATATCACCTTCTTTAACCGCCAGCGCAAGCTACACAGCGTATGGGATAGCGAGATTGTGGAGTCAGCCCACAAGTGGAGCTATACCGAGTGGCAGAGAGAGGTTGACCGCGCCAACAAGAGAGAGATTAAGGCCATCCAGCAGGGCACGCCCAACGATTGGATCGAGGAGACAGTTGCTCTGGCGAAGGATGTGTATCTTAACTCACCCACGAACCGCAACCTGTCGTACGACTATGTAAACCACTACGCACCGACCATCGAGCAGCAGTTCCTCAAGGGTGGTCTGCGCCTGGCAGCCCTCCTCGAAGAGATCTACTAATCGATATCGCTACTAAAAAGTGCACCCCGACATCTCTGGATGTCGGGGTGTACTGTCTTTAAGAGCAATACGTTAAAGGTTCAACTCCTCGTACTTCAGGCCCCAGGCCTCGGCAACGGGTTTGTAGACAACCTTGCCCTCGACAACATTCAGACCCTTGCGCAGCTCCTCGTTATCACGGCACGCCTCGCGCCAGCCCTTATTGGCCAGCTGGATGATATAGGGCATCGTAGCGTTGGTCAGTGCCAGAGTTGATGTGTAGGGCACAGCACCCGGGATGTTGGCCACGCAGTAGTGCAATATGCCATCAACGTAGTATACCGGATCCTCATGCGTTGTGGGGCGCGACGTCTCGAAGCAACCTCCTTGATCAATAGCCACGTCGACCATCACCGTGCCAGGCTCCATATCCTTAAGCATATCCCTTGTCACGAGCTTGGGGGCTTTAGCACCCGGGATAAGCACCGAGCCGATGACCAGGTCGGCATGCTTGAGCTCCTGACGAATATTGTACTCCGACGACATCAGCGTCTTAACATTCTTGGGCATGACATCGGCCAGGTAGGTCAATCGTTGCAGCGATATGTCGCAGATTGTAACATCGGCACCTGTGCCCGCTGCGGTACGCGCTGCTGCCGTACCAACCACACCCGCACCAATAACAAAGACCTTGGCGGGCTTCACACCCGGAACACCACCGAGCAACACGCCCTTACCGCCACGAGGCCTTTCGAGGAAGTAACGACCCTCCTGTGTCGACATGCGACCTGCAACCTCCGACATGGGGATAAGCAGTGGCAGCGAGCGATCCTTGCGCTCGACAGTCTCGTAGGCGCAGCATATCGCGCCACTACTAATCATCGCATGTGTCAGAGCCTCACTACTTGCGAAGTGGAAGTAGGTGAAGAGTAACTGACCCTTACGCACCAATTTATACTCGGGCTCGATGGGTTCCTTAACCTTAACAATCATCTCCGCTATGGCGTAGACATCCTCAATCGTGGGGAGGATCTTGGCACCCTGCGCCACATAATCCTCATCCTTAAAGCCACTGTTAACACCGGCCGTTGACTGCACATACACTTCGTGACCGCGACGTACCAACTCCATAACGCCTGCGGGGGTCAAAGCAACGCGATTTTCGTTGTTCTTAATCTCCTTGGGGACACCAATAATCATAGCGTTCAATTTTTAAGGTTATACATTTTGCAATGCACATTAGATAAAAAAGTGCCATTTGCTACCACTAATATACAAAAATTTTTAACAAGCAACACACCCCTACCGCATTTTTTTTATCAACCTCACTATACAAAAGGTGGCCTCATCCAGTCCGACACACCCTACGACCGAGCCCCGCGACCTATCCATTTGGCATATTAGTTGCGTTTCGTTAGGCCAAAACATCTACACGAAGTAGTAAGAACGAGTTATCATTCACCTAAATTAAATGCTTATGAAAACTATCAGACTATTCTATGCAACAACCTTCGCCTTGGCCGCAGGACTACTTCTATCCACCGAGCTTAAGGCACAAACTCTCTATGCCATCGAGGAGTACACCCCGACGGTATATATGATTGCCGTCGGCGAGACACTCGAAGAGTACGACCCCGAGGCTGCCCGTGACGAGATTATCAACGCCTATATCGACACCTCAAGAGAGGGCTTCCAGCAGGCGCACAACCCGCAGTTTATCTTCGCTACACGCAACAACCGCTTCTCACTCGCATTGGGTGGTATGGTTAACCTGCGCACAAGCTACGACTTCTTGGGTGCGGTCAACAACATCGACTTCGTGACATACGACATTCCGATGAGTAAGAGCTATGCCAACCGCCAGCATGTGATGATGGATGCTACCACCTCGCGCCTCTTCATGAAGGCGATCATCAACAGCAGGATGCTGGGTCGCATCACCGTATTCACCGACATGGACTTCCGTGGCGGCAACGACTTCTCGTATATCCCTCGCCTTCGCTCGGCCTATGTTCAGTTTAAGGGCCTTACAATAGGTCGTGATGTGACAACATTCTGCGATCTGATGGCCTCACCCCGCACCGTAGACTTTCAGGGTCCCAACGCCTATAACTTCGAGTTCAACGAGATGATACGCTACGAGATCGACTTTGCGCGCGACCACCTGCGCTTCGGTATCGCCGCCGAGATGCCCAACGTCGATGCAACCTATGGCGAGTACCTCTCGCCCATCCCGCAGCGCGTACCCGACGGCATTGCCTATCTGCAGGTTGCATGGGGCAAGGATCGCAACTCGCACCTTCGCGCATCGGGTGTTGTTCGCGACATGTACCTCCACAATAACTCTTATGGCAAGAATACCACGGAGCTGGGTTGGGGCGTGCAGTTAAGCGGCCACATTAGCGCAACAGAGTGGCTCGACATCTACATGAATGGTGTCTATGGCAAGGGTATAACACCCTACATCCAGGATCTGGCCGGCTCATCCTATGACTTTATCTACAACCCCGCCAAGCCCGACGAGGTACACACTCTACCGATGTGGGGTTGGCAGGCAGCTGCACAGATTAACTTCATCCCCAACGTGTTGTGGGCTGCCGGCGGATACTCCGACGTACGCCTCGATGCCGACGACCTAACGCTGGCTTCGGAGAGCTACCGTCGCGGACAATACATCTTCGGCAACCTCTTCTGTAACGTAACACCCAACCTCACGCTCGCGCTGGAGTACCTGCGAGGCATGCGCGAGAATATGGATCACAACAAACGCTCGGCAAACCGCATCAGCCTTATGGCACAATATAACTTCTAAAAAACTATCATTAATGAGAGTCGGCACCTCTTTGTGAAGTGCCGATTTTTTTATACTTTTGCGCCATACTTATTTAATATATACTATGGAATTACACTTTACCGGCCTCGTTATAGGCATCGCCACGTTTCTTATCATCGGCATATTTCACCCTATCGTCATCAAGGGCGAGTACTACTTCGGTGTTAAGATATGGTGGATATTTCTCATCAGCGGCATCATCACAGGCGTAGCCTCGCTGCTGGTAGAAGAGATACTCATATCTACCCTGCTGGCCGTATGGGCTGCATCATCGCTATGGGGCATTGGGGAGCTATTCGAACAACGCCGACGTGTGGAACGCGGCTGGTTTCCCGCCCGTCCCGAGGGTAAGCTGTTTGATAAACGCAAAAAAATAGCGTAAAATAGCGGTTACGATGTTACAAATCGTAGCCGTTATTCGTTATATAAGCAACAAACTAAAAACGAAGAGCCTTGGAAGCGACACTACATCCATACACCGAGCTTATATCGGAGCTTAAGGATACGATCTACCGCCTGGCATTGAGCCTCGTCGGAGATAGTGCCGAGGCCGAGGATATAACACAAGACATATACGAGAGAGTCTGGAGGGCCCGCGACGCAGTACTCTCGCAGAGCCATCCCAAAGCCTACATCTGCCGCATGACACGCAACCTGGCAATTGACCACCTGCGACAACGCAAACGACTGGGCGACGAGGGCGAGGATGGATACCGAATTATCGCAATGGATGACGGCAATAGGTTGACCGATACGCACGATATGGCCGAGCTTACACGACGAATAATTCAGCAGCTACCCGAACGACAACGCATAGCGATACACATGCGCGACGTCGAGGGCTACGAAATTGAGGAGATTGCCCAAACAATGGAGTCGGATCCGGCAAGCGTGAGGATGAACCTATCACGAGGTCGCAAGGCAGTTAGAGAACAACTTTTAAGAGCAATGAACTATGGAATTAGATAGAATAAACTCACTCATCGACAAATACTTCGATGGCTCGACCTCACACGATGAGGAGGTAGAGATAGCAAACTATCTAAACAGCCACCAGGAGCTTACACCCGAGCAACAGGCCCTCAAGGCGATGTTGGGTGCATTTACGCAGATGCGAACGACAGCATCTCCCGTGGCCATCGCCCCGACCAGAAGCAGGCGCAGCGTATGGGCGCAGTGGATAGTATCCGTATCGGTTGCCGCATGCGCCATAGCGGGTATTGTTGTCGGAGCGGTAAACCTGCCTACGACACCGACTGCAAACGAGCCGATAATAATCTGTCGCGTAGATGGCGTGCTCATAGATAATCAGGAGCAGGCGCGTGCAGAGATGGAGCGCATCCTGGGAGGTGCATCGGGCAACATAGAACTTGCTATGGCAAGAATAGAGAAGATAACAGCTTTTACATCACACGAATAGAAACACCAACTAAACTAAATTAACGACACTATGAAACGACTTTTTACCACACTTATACTACTCTTTGTTATCTGCGGTGCACAGGCACAGACCGATAATGGCAATGTCATTCAACTCGATCAGACTGGCGACAAGACCATCAGTTCAAAGAATGGAAACCTCTCTGTATCGCTTGCAGGTATGAACTTCGAGTTTAGCTCGGACGACAAGCTCAAGCCGCACTCAGAAGCATCGAAGAGTGGCAGCAAGGTACACCTCCCCATAAACTTCTCGTATGCCGGAGGGAGCAAGACAAAGATTGACCACATCGCCATCGTCGAGTTGGGCTTTATAAACACGCTCGCCAACGCCAACTACAATGTCTACAACGGCGATTTCGCTGCCCAGCAGCTGCCATTCACAAACCGCAAGTCGATAAGCATTGCCATCAACCCGCTATCTATGAGCGTAGCACTCAACAAGATGCGCACATTGAGCCTCGAGATGGCACTCGGTTTCTCGATCGAAAACTACGTCTTTGCAAATAACTACACGATGGAGTACAAAGATGGTATGATGATGCCCGTGGAGCTCCCGTCAAGCATTAAGAAGTCGAAGCTTGTGGCTAACTACATGCGCGTTCCCATCATCATCAACTGGAACATCAAGCGAAAGCTCTTTATCGGTGTGGGTGTCAACGCAGAGCTACTCATCAGCTCATGGTTGAGCTACAAGAAGCCAAAGACGGTAAATGATAGTGGTGAGATCACGCTCAACCCGCTTCAGATTGGAGGTACGGTACGCTTCGGCTGGGGTAAGACATACGCCTTTATAAACTACTCGTTCCTCGACATGTTCAAGACAAGTACAGGCCCCGTTGGAAACAGGATGTCGGCGGGAGTAGGTCTCTTCTTCTAAACATAAAAATTAGTTGATATGAAACGGTTTATATTACTAATTATGTTGCTATTGCCCATGGTCGGGTATGCGCAACAGCCTATGACATTCGAGAGCATCACTGCAAAGTATGGCTCTAAGCAGGGGGCGACCACCATCGAGCTGTCGAAAGATGCATTGCAGGCGATGGGTGTAAGCAACGGCATCAGCCACATGGAGGCAATAGCCATAGAGAGTGCCAGCCTCATCAAGGAGTTCTGCGACGATTTAGAGATATTCACAGTAGACCTCAAGGCTATACTCTCGGTGAATAGCAATGGCGAGAGTGTCAAGATCTATGGCATAGCCGACAAGAGTGGCTCGTACAACGAGATGATAATATTTACGGCCAACAAGAGCGAGGGTGTCGCCATTCGCCTAAAGGGTGAGAACATAGAGCTAAAAGAGGCTAAAAACATGCTCAACATGTAGAAAAAATGCTTTATATGAAACGGTTTATTTTACTGATACTGCTTGTTATACCCTCTATCACCTTCGCACAACTTCCAGCCATGAAGAGTCTGGGCAAGGAGGCGAAACGACACAGCAACGTCGACTATTTCAGCGTAGGATCGACAATGCTCGACATGGCCTCCACGTTTGCCAACAAGGAGAAGCGAGAGACCTTTAGGATGCTCAAACACATAGACATGATAGAGTGCCAAAACCCCGCTTACGCACCTGCGCTTAAGGCCAAAGCAGAGAGCATAGCCTCATCAATCGGTGCAACGCTCATCGGCAAGGAGATCGAAGATGGATCAGTATCAGAGGTGTACGCCCTGAAGAGCGGGGAGGTAGTTAACGAATTGATAATCATAATAACCGACCAAAAGGGTAAGCTCGCGGTGGTTGCCATGACAGGCGAAATACCCATTGACAGACTCCACAAGATAGCTGAATTAAGAGAAAAATAGATTGATTAATATAACTAAAATTTACTTAATATGAAAAAGTTTATAGTATTGATTTTGACATTAGTGCCGTTGATGACAATGGCAGCTATACCCGAGATTGATGAGCTCGGAAAGAGATTCCAGTCAAACGAGAATGTTACAGTTGTAACGCTCGGTGGCGAGATGCTCAAAGCGCAGCTCGGCAGCACCGAAAACGGATACGCCGACTCTATCGAGCAGCTCACTATCATCGCATCGGAGCACAAGAAGAGCTCAAAGGAGCTCGAGGCAGAGATCAACAAACTGCTGAAGGGTCTGAAGCTCGAGCCTACGGTAAATATCGAAGATGGGGGCTCGAAGGTTAAGATTTACACCGTCGGCTCGGAGAGCGTATCGGATATCATCGTGTATGTTATAGATGGTGACGACCTCGCATTTATAAACATCTGTGGCGCAATTCCCGCGGATATGATTAACGATGTTGTGAATGCCATAAGCAATATCGGCTAAAGCCAGAGATGCAGACATTGATCAGGGGCTGTGCAACGTATTGGTTGCGACAGCCCCCGTTTTTTGCTATTCACAAATATTTTCATACCTTTGTCACCCGAGATGAAGGAGTTAGCATCCATACTTTTAGCATTGATACTCGCCACGGCCGCAACACTATGGATGGGCTATGGCAAGCAGATATTCTACCCAGCATCCGAACCCCTCGAGACCATACCGCCACAGCCAACCATCCAAAGCGACACCGTGCGATTGGTCTTTGGAGGCGACCTGATGCAACATCTGCCCCAGGTGGAGGCTGCACAATGTGCCGATGGCAGCTTCGACTACTCCCGCTCGTTTGAGTATATAACACCCCTCTTTCGCTCGGCAGATGCAGCCATCCTGAATCTCGAAACGACACTCACCACATCGAAGCGATTTTCGGGTTATCCGAGCTTTGCATCACCCTCGGATTTAGCTGATGCGATGGTTGATATGGGAGTAGATATAGCACTGTTGGCCAACAATCATTGCTGTGATCGAGGTAGTCGAGGCATTGAGACCACCATCGAGCAGTTGAAGAGGCGCGGCATCGCCCACACGGGAGCCTTTGCCGACAGCGAGGAGCGAGCCTCGCATAGCCCCCTCTACTTCGAGAGGCGAGGCATACGCTTTGCGCTTATAAACTACACCTATGGCACAAACGGCATCCCTACGCCCAAGGGTCGCCATGTCAACCGCATAGACACCACGGCCATTAAGCACGAGTTGCGCACAATCGACAAGGATAGCGTAGACTGCATCATCGCATGCATGCACTGGGGCATAGAGTATGAGCGCAGGCCCAACCGCACACAGCTGCAACTCGAAGATCTGCTCAAGCGCGAGGGTGTGAATATCATCATAGGCTCACACCCCCACGTCATCCAACCCTTTAGGGCCGACTCGGTAACTACCACATTCTACTCGTTAGGCAACCTCGTATCAAATCAGCGCAAGAGGTACTCTGACGGAGGTCTTGTGGCGGAGATTGAGGTTGTGCGTTGCGATACGATAGAGGGCATACGCCTCAAGGCCACACCTCACCCCGTGTGGGTGCTCTGCCCCGACTATCGGATACTGCCTCGCGAGGTAGCCGACACCATGGCGATGACCGCGCAGGCGCGACAAGCCTGCGACATATTCTTTAGCGACAGCGATAAGCTGCTGGGCATAAAACAGATAGTGGCCGACTAAATTTAGTCAGCCACCACTCTACCACAGAGCATTTTAATAGTTGTCGGCCATCGGCTCGAAGTACTTTCGCTCATGCTCGCACGACGGACATATCTTCGGGGCCTCACGCGCCTTGACAATATATCCGCAGTTGCGACACTGCCACACAATCTCGCCTTCACGACGGAAGAAATCTCCATCCGTAATACGGCTCAACAGCTTCAGGTATCGGCGTTCATGCTCCTTCTCCACCTCGGCCACATACTTAAACGTCAAGGCCACCTTCTGGAAGCCCTCGGCGTGTGCCGTCTCGGCAAATGCCTTGTAGAGTATATCCCACTCTTCGTGCTCACCCTCGGCTGCCGCTATGAGGTTTTGCTTGGTAGTGCCGATAATGCCGGCCGGATACGAGGCGTTGTGAATGGTCGCCATACCACCCTCCAAGTACTTGAAGAAGCGCTTGGCATGCTCCCTCTCCTGGTCGGCCGTGGTGTTGAATATTGCGGCTATCTGCTCATAGCCATCCTTCGAGGCCTGCGATGCAAAGTAGTTGTAGCGCATACGGGCCTGGCTCTCACCGGCAAAGGCCTTCAGCAGGTTCTCCTCGGTGAGCGTTCCTTTGAGTGTGTTTCTCATACGATTACAGTTTTAGAGTTACACCCGTTGAGATACAATTTTAGAGCCAAAGCCAAGAGGTTTGTAAAATATCAAATATTTTAGTATCTTTGCCCGACTATATGTGAATAATCAAATAAACTAAAATTATATGGCAGACGAGAAAATCATATTTTCGATGGTTGGCGTGAGCAAGGTGCTCAACAACAACAAGAAAATCCTGAACAACATCTACCTATCGTTCTTCTATGGAGCCAAGATCGGTATCATCGGTCTCAACGGCTCGGGTAAGTCTACGCTGATGAAGATTATCGCAGGTATCGACAAGAGCTACCAGGGCGAGGTAGTATTCTCAC
>CALGRZ010000012.1 GCA_937880705.1 uncultured Alistipes sp. | reverse complement strand
TCTTGCGATTTCAATATCTGTTTTCATCTCTCTCTTTGTTTTTATTGTTATTATTTTGTGGCAAAGATATATAAAAAAAAGATATTTAGTCTCAGATTTTTATAATATATTTTTATGCTTATATAGGAGTCTCTTATATATTTGGTAAATGTCTTCTTTGGTGTCGGGAGTTCTATTTTGGTAGCCTTAATATATAATGTATCCTTTAGAATAGGGCATGCTACCAAACGATGGTTACACATGCCCTACATTTTTCGGAACTACTCCTTACCTACAACGGCCTCGAGCTCCTCGACGGTGAGGGGCAAGAGCTTATCGCCAATAAAGCGGCTACCCGTCTCGGTTACCAACACATCATCCTCGATGCGGATACCGCCAAAGTCACGGTAGCCATTCAGAGCCTCGTAGTCCACAATACCGCGGAACTTGCCCTCGTTGTAGCACTTGTCGATGAGCGCAGGGATGAAGTAGATGCCCGGCTCGTCAGACATCACCGTGCCCGGCTCAACACGCCATGTGGCGCGGTGGATGCAGGTTGCCGACTTGGCGGCACGCTCCAGCACCGTCGAGAAGTCGAACGAACGCTCACCGATATTCTCCAAGTCGTGTACATCCATACCCATGCCGTGACCCAGACCGTGGGGCATGAACATATACATAGCACCCGCCTCGACAGCCTCCTCGGCCGTAGACTTGATCAGGCCCACGCCCTTCAGACCCTCGGCCAGCGAGAGGTAGGCAGCACGGTGGATATCGGGATACATCGTACCCGGCTTGATCATATCCTTAACCTGGCTGTGGGCACGCAGTACTATATTATATATGTCGCGCTGACGATCGCTGAACTTACCACTCACTGGGTAGGTACGGGTGTGATCCGAGCAGTAGCCCTCAACCGACTCGCCACCGCCATCAACCAAGAGCAGACGACCCGCCTCAAGCACACCGTCATGGTTGTGGTTATGCAGCGTCTCGCCATGCTGCGTCACGATGGTGGGGAACGACACACCCTGACCGTACGACTTGGCGATACCCTCCACAGCACCGGCTATCTCGCGCTCGACAACACCCGGACGGCACATGCGCATAGCCTTCATGTGCATGGCATAGCCAATCTTGAAGGCCCTCTCCAGAGCCTCGATCTCCTCGGCCGACTTCTTCTCGCGCATCTCGGCCACGGCAAACATCAGGTCGAGTGACTTGCGCTCGTGCAACATCGACAGACGTATGCCCAGCAGGTCGGCAAGCTCGATCTTAAGCTCGGCACGGTAGGGAGGCAGATAGTGCACGGGGCGGTTCTGCTCGATGGCCTTGCGCAGCACGTTGCGCACCTCGGCTCGGGCATAGGTGAGCTCCACGCCCACCTCTGCGCCCTGCTCCTTGAGCGTGGGCATGGGGCCTGTCCAGATGATATCCTCCACGGTGAAGTCATCACCGAAGAGCATCGCCTCACCCGACTCGGCATCGATAAGGCCGATGAGCGAGGGCACGTCCAGACCGAAGTAGTAGCGGAACGTCGAGTCCTGACGGTAGTAGTATGTGTTGTTGGGGTAGTTGTTGGGTACCTCGGGGTTACCCGGCAACAGTATAAGGCCGCGACCTACTCTACGGCACAACTCGGCACGACGGCCGATATAAGTCTCTTTAGAAAACATAGTTATTGAAGTTTTAAGTTATTGCTTTAGTTATAGTTATAGTTTAAGTTATCGTTATCGTTTTACCTCTTTGTAGACCTTATCGCCTCGACGCACCTCCTCGACGGTCTTCAGCGATATGTAGTCACCCTGCTTGGCACTCGCCGTCGGCTTCTCGTCGAGCATGATGCCCTCGGCCTTCTGCTCCACAACGCCCGTCTTCTCGCCCATGAACAGCAGGTCGTCACCCTCCGCAACCTCACAAGCCTCGACCAGCACCTCGGCAACACCGATGCGCTTGAAGTAGTTGGTCACCTTGCCCATGTAGACCTTCTTTAGCGTGGCCGAAGAGCCATAGTGCTGGCTATGCTCGACCATAGGCTTGGCGGCGTAGTAGCCACCCCAGAAGTCACGGTTAAAGACGGTACGCAGACGCTCCTTGAGCGGAGCCACGCTCTGGGCATTGTACTCGCCACGCTCCAGCAGCAGCAGTGCCTCGTTGTAGCACTCCACAACGCGCTTGACATACTCGCCACCACGCGCACGACCCTCGATCTTGAGCACACGCACACCCGCCTCGATGAAGCTGTCGAGGAAGTCTATCGTGCATAGATCCTTGGGCGAGAGCACATACTGCCCATCGATATCGAGCTGCTGGCCCGACTCCTTATCCGTGATGGTGTACTTACGGCGACATATCTGGCGACAGGCACCACGATTTGCCGAGTGGTGGCTCTCATGCTCCGAGAGGTAACACTTGCCCGACATCGACATGCACATCGCGCCATGGGCAAACATCTCGATCTTGACGCGCTCACCCGCAGGGCCGCAGATATTCTGCTCGTCGATCTGCTTCGAGATGTGTGCTATCTGCTCCAACGACAACTCGCGTGCCAGCACCACCACATCGGCCCACCCCGAGAAGAACTTCACGGCCGTGATATTCGAGATGTTGCTCTGCGTCGAGATGTGCACCTCCATGCCCACCTCACGGGCATAGAGGATGGCTGCCAGGTCGGTAGCGATGATGGCATCGATGCCCTCGGCCTTGGCACGGTCGATGATGCGACGCATAACCTCCATCTCGTCGTCATAGATGACGATGTTCACCGTCAGGTAGGTCTTGACACCTGCGGCATGTGCCGTGCGGACAATCTCGGCGAGGTCGTCGAGGGTGAAGTTCACCGACGAGGCGGCTCGCATGTTGAGCTGCTCGACACCGAAATATACCGAGTCGGCACCTGCTGCAATGGCGGCATTAAGTGCCTCGTATGACCCCACAGGGGCCATTATCTCTATATCTTGTCTTCGTATCATACTTTACTACTTCTTGCGCCCCATAAGGTTGCGTGCAAACTCGGTCAGGTGTACCGTAAGCGAGCTATCTATCGAGAGGGTGCCGAGCACCGACAATGCACGCTCGAAGCGCAGCTCTATCTGCTGCTCGGTGGCGCGCTTCACCTCCAACTTGTCGTAGAGAGCCTTCACCGTGGCTATCTTCTCGGCATCGCTCAACACGGCACTCTTATGCGTTGTGCGCAACACCTCGCGCTCCTCCTCCGTAGCACGGCTCATCGCCTGCACCATGAGGTAGGTCTGCTTGCCCTCGAGGATGTCGCCACCGATCTTCTTACCCAGAGCCTCGTCGCCATAGCTGTCGAGCATATCATCCTGCAGCTGGAAGGCCAAGCCCAGCTCCGTGGCAAAGCGATAGATCTTCTTAATGTCCTCCTCCGAGGCACCGGCTATAGTAGCACCTATCATCGCCGAGCCCGAGAGCAGTGCCGAGGTCTTGCGCTCGATCATATTCAGGTAGTCAACCACGGTCACCTTGTCGGCACTCTCGAAGTCCATGTCATACTGCTGACCCTCGCACACCTCCAGAGCCATGTCGTTGAAGAGGCGCATCACACGCGGCAGCTTCTCGGGGTTAAGCTCGGCAAGCAGTTTGTATGCCGTGATAAGCATCGCATCGCCCGAGAGTATGGCCACATTCTCGCCCCACTTGGCAAAGACCGAGGGCTTACCGCGGCGCATATCGGCGTTATCCATGATGTCGTCGTGCAACAGCGTGAAGTTGTGGAACACCTCCACGGCAAGTGCGGCGGTCATCGCCTCGTCGACACTGCCACCAAAGGCCTCGGTGGTGAGC
Organism: uncultured Alistipes sp.; assembly: GCA_937880705.1. The sequence continues at coordinate 13,298 of CALGRZ010000012.1, read as the reverse complement.
AACAGCAGCACGGGGCGCAGTCGCTTGCCGCCACCCGACATCGAGTAGATGATGGGGGCGTAGAGCAGGTTGGGCTCCTCGGGTGTCTGCATCTGGCGCAGGGCTGCCTCGAAGAGCTCCAGAAGTTGATCGTTGGTATGGGTCATAGCTATAGGGTTTATCACTCGTTATCCAATATTTGTGCTCCTCGCGATCGCGCCCGCGCACTGCACCGGCGCGTACCTTGAAGAGTTATTATGGCTCAAAAATAGTAATTTTTTTGCATAGTTTAAAATAATTTTGGTAACTTTGACCATTAAATTTAAAAAACACGCTATACTATGATGAAAAAACTCGCATTAGGTATCGACATCGGCGGTACCAACACAGCCTTCGGCCTTGTTGACGAAGATGGTAACGTAGTGGCCGAGAGCAAAATCTCGACCGACAAGTTCAAGTACTACGATGACTACAAACCCTATATCGAGACCCTTGCAACGGCCATCAAGGAGCTTATCGCCACACAGTCCGAGTGTGAGCTTATCGGCATCGGCGTAGGTGCTCCCAACGCCAACATCCACACCGGCCTGATCGAGACCCCGGCCAACCTCTGGAAGTTCGAGGATCCCGCAGACCCGCGACCCAACTCTATCCGCACCTTCAACTTTGTTGAGGATCTGGGCCGTAACTTCGGCGGCATGAAGGTGATGATCACCAACGATGCCAACGCTGCAGCCATCGGCGAGATGGTCTTTGGTAATGCACGCGGCATGAAGGACTTTGCGATGATCACCCTCGGCACCGGCCTCGGCTCGGGCATCGTATGCAACGGCGAGATGGTCTACGGCCACGACGGCTTTGCAGGCGAATATGGTCATATTGCTGTCGACTCGCGCGAGACCGGCCGCCAGTGCGGTTGCGGTCGCAAGGGCTGCCTGGAGGCCTACGTTTCGGCCACCGGCATCAAGCGCACGGCCTTCGAGCTGATGGCCACCATGACGTGCGACAGCGAGCTTCGCTCTATACCCTACGACAAGTTCGAGGCGAAGATGCTTTCGGATGCCGCAGCCAACAACGATCCCATTGCATTAGAGGCATTTGAGCGCACCGGCAAGGTGCTCGGCCTGGCACTTGCCGACCTCACCGCAACCACCTCTCCCGAGGCTATCATTCTGTTCGGTGGTCTGGCCAATGCGGGCGACTACATCATGCGTCCGACGTACAAGTATATGGAGGAGAACCAGCTGGGTGTATTCCGCGGCAAGGTGAAGCTCATGATGAGCGGTATTCAGGATAAGAATGTGGCTATTTTGGGTGGCGCAGCACTTATCTGGAAGCAGCACCTCGAGGCAGTTATCGAGAACTACTAAAGAGGGGCTCTTTACCACATGGCCGACGGGGTGTCCCGTCGGCCTTTTTTTGTGGCGTGGGCGGCGCGGGTGTGCAGTGGCGCAGGGGGCGCAGCGCAGTCGATAGGACTTGATAGGACTTGATAGGATTAAGCGCGGCCGACAATTATCCGGCAGCAGCCTGCTATCCCGAAATTTCCTATCTCTTCCTATCTCTTCCTATTCCGTCCTACTCTTCCTATTTCTTCCTATTCCGTCCTATCTCTTCCTATCTCTTCCTATCTCTTCCTATTCCGTCCTATCTCTTCCTATCCTGCCCTATCTCGCCCCGCCCTACCTCCCCCACACAGCACCATCTAAAACTCTGCGGAATTTCGCATCCAAAGCCTTTGTGTTTAGTTTTTTTTTACTACCTTTACGCCGTTATTTTTACTTTTAGTAAAAGCACCCCGAGAATGGCAATCGAAACATACCATATACCCGTACTCCTGGAGGAGTGTCTGGAGGGCCTCAACATCAAGCCCGACGGCACCTACATCGACCTTACGATGGGTGGTGGCGGACACACCCGCGAGATACTCAACGCGCTGGGCGAGAGAGGCCGCCTCTACTCGCTCGACCAGGACCCCGATGCCGAGGCCAACGCCCCCGAGGATGAGCGTTTCGGCTTTGTGGCATCGAACTTCCGCTTTGTCCGAGGTGCCATGCGTCTGCGTGGCGTGGAGGGCGTCGACGGCATCCTTGCCGACCTGGGCGTGTCGTCACACCACTTTGATGCCAAGCACCGAGGCTTCTCGTTCCGTGGCGATGCACCGCTGGACATGCGCATGAACACGCGCGCCAAGCGCACCGCAGCCGACATCGTAAACAGCTACTCGAACGAGGCTCTAGCAAAGATATTCACCGAGTACGGCGAGTTGGATACCACATGGAAGATTGCCAACTGCATCGAGCGTGCCCGCAACGAGCGACCCATCACCACCACTGCCGAGCTGGTCGAGGCGGTGAAGCCCTGCACGCCACCCAAGGATGAGGCCAAATTCTTAACGAAGCTCTTTCAGGCTCTGCGCATAGAGCTCAACGGCGAGATGGAGGCACTAAAGATGGCCCTCGAGCAGAGCCTCAAGCTACTCAAGCCCGGAGGTCGTCTGGTGGTCATATCGTACCACTCGCTGGAGGATCGCATCGTTAAGAACTTCATGCGCAGTGGCAACACCGAGGGTCGCATAGAGAAGGACTTCTATGGTCGCAGCACCTCGGCACTGAAGCTCATCACGCGCAAGGCCATAGTGCCCACCGACGAGGAGGTCGAGCGCAACCCGCGCTCACGCAGTGCCAAGCTGCGCATTGCCGAGCGAATAGAGGAGTAACACCAAAAAAAAAGAACTACACCCAATGTCAGAGTACAGAGAAGATATATTCGACGAGGAGGATGGCCCCGAGCAGAACATCTTTGACCCGGAGGCCGAGGCCGAGGAGCGTGAGCGCGAGGCCGAGAGTGTGATGCAACGTCGTATCCACCGCGAGATAATACGCATACAGTCGGGCGAGGCCGAGGAGGAGCTCGCCGAGGAGCGTGAGCGCATGGCCAACGAGGAGCGTGAGCGTGCCGAGGCCGAGGAGCGCGACAGGCGCAGGGAGCGTTCGCTATGGAGGATGATCACCACCGGCAACTTCCTCACCAGCAGTGGCGCGATGCAGATATACCGCTATCTGATAGCCATCGCCGTGATGTGCTTCTTCAGCATCTTCCTCACCTTCATGTCGCTCAATGCCGAGAGGGAGTGTCGCCAGATGGAGAACTACGCCTCGGTGCTGCGCGAGCGTTCTGTGCTGCTCGAGGAGGAGCGTTACAGCATATCGTCGAAGGGCGAAATAGAGAGAATGTTGCAGGAACGTGGCATAGTGATGATAGATTTATCGAGCCAAAGCCGTCTTGTTGATAAATAGTTCAACAATGAAAGAGATGAAAACAAAGAAGACAAACGCAAAACAGGGCATACTGCACCGCGTGAGGGTGCTGTACGTCATCTTTATCCTGATCGGCATCATCATCGCTGCACGTCTGGTATGGGTACAGGCTGCCAGCCCCTCGGTAAGGCACAATGCCGAGGTGCTCAACGAGGGTGTACAACGCATGCGCATCGTGGAGGCGCATCGCGGAGCTATACTCTCGCGCGACGGCGAGCCTCTGGCACTGTCGAGCCTGCGCTACCACGCCACCTTCGACTTCCGCTCGGAGGGCATCATCGACGAGGAGAACGACGAGGCCTTCGCCCGCGAGGTGGACTCACTGTCGAAGATCCTTGCTGCGCACTTCTCAAAGGAGGATGCCGAGAAGGAGGGGTACACCCACATCACGGCCGAGGAGTACCGCACCATCTTCCATGAAAACCGACGCACGCGCAAAAATAGAAGCCTCAAAATCTTCCCGCGCTCGGTGACTCTCGACGAGTGGCAGATGATGACCAAGCGTTACCCCATCCTCAACTACAGCCTCGGCTATGTCTATGGCAAGGAGATCCAGAACGAGCGTATATACCCCTCGGATGATCTGGCATACCAGCTCATAGGCCGACATACCGACACCAAGATGAAAGATGGCGGCAACTACAACTTCGGCATCGAGAAGATCTACAACGACTACCTGGCGGGCAAGAATGGCGAGATATACGAGCAGCGCATTGCCCACGGCTTCTGGACACGCATCGACCACCCCGACACCAAGCTGCCGGAGGATGGCTGCAACGTCATCACCACGCTCGATGCCAACATCCAGAAGGTGGCTACCGAGCGACTGCGCGAGACGCTTATCGCCGAGCAGGCCTCGTGGGGTGTGGCAATGGTCATGGAGACCTCCACGGGTAACATCCTCTGCATGGCGAGCCTCGGCTCGGGTGTGGAGCGTGGCGTGGAGTATAGCGAGAAGGTCTACAACCATGCCCTCTCGACACCTATGGCCCCGGGCTCGACGATGAAGCTGGCCACGGCCATGACCCTGCTCGACATCGGAGGCTACACCACCGAGACCATCGTAGACACCGAGCACGCCTCGGGCAGCAAGGGTGTGAAGGTGGGTGCTGCACGCATCTACGACTCACACGATGCGGGTCGCGACACCGACGGCAAGGTGACCCTGCGTGATGGCTTTGCGCACTCCTCGAACGTCTACTTCGCCAAGGCTGTGTACGACCTCTACAAGGATGACCCCGTGACCTACACCGACCATCTGGAGCGACTCCTCTTCAACGACTATGTGGGCTTGCAGGAGTTTGGCGAGGTCAAGGGCCGTCTGCCTCTGGCCGACAGCGAGGAGTGGAACACTCGAGGCAGCACCTCGACACGTCTGCCCCGTCTGGCCTATGGCTACGAGGTGGAGGTGCCCCCCGTGCACACGCTGACCTTCTACAACGGCGTTGCCAATGGCGGTAAGATGGTAGCACCACGCATCGTGGATCGCATAGAGCGCGATGGCGAGGTGGTCAAGCGCATGCCCCACAAGACACTCATCGAGAAGATGTGCTCGGAGAGCACGCTGGAGGCACTGCGCGAGTGCATGGCCGCCGCAGCCACACCCGAGCGTTCGTCGAATAAGTTCCGCGGTCTGCCCATCGACATAGGCATCAAGACCGGCACGGCACAGGTGTGGACCAACTTCGTGTCGCACTCGCGCCTCGACCGCGAGAGCATGAAGGATGGCATGAGCCGCCACGACGAGTACTACCTCGGCTCGGTGGTTGCCGCCTTCCCGCACCACAAGCCCAAGTACACGGTGATGGTGTGTGTGACCAAGCAGCGCACATCGACACACCCCTACTACTTCGGTATTCTGCTCTCGGGCCCCGTGGTACGAGATATCATCGACTACATCTACGCCACCGACCCCACGCTGCACTCGAGCATCGACCCTGCGGAGGAGCCTCTGAACCCCATCAGCATCAAGGGCGGTAGCACAAGGGCGGTGACCACGGTGAGCAAGGAGCTGCTCGACGATGTAACACCCGCCGAGGAGCCATCCGAGTGGAGCACCGCGAAGGTCGAGGAGGGCGTGGCAACACTCTCGTCGAGGGCCATTAGCGATGGCATGGTGCCCAACGTCGTGGGCATGGGCCTCTCGGATGCCCTCTATGTGTTGGAGCGTGCCGGCTTAAGTGTCACACATGCGGGCAGTGGCCGTGTGGTGAGCCAGTCGCTGCGTGCAGGCACAGCCACCGGAGAGTACAAACAGAGTATTCACCTGCTACTCGAGAGGTAGCGGCGAAGCATTAACATGTTTTGAACCTATAACCAAAGATGAAACAACTCAACGAACTGCTTGTCGGAGTACAAGCATCCTACATATCGGAGCTTAACCCTACGATTACGGCCCTGGAGTACGACTCGCGCAAGGTGGAGGCGGGCAACTGCTTCTTTGCCGTGGTGGGCACAGCCAGCGACGGCCACAACTACATCGCCTCGGCCATCGAGCGTGGTGCCACGGCCGTGGTGTGCCAGCGCATGCCCGAGGAGCCCTGCGACAAGGTGGCCTACATCATAGTGGAGAATAGCAACGAGGCTATGGCCATCATGGCCGCCAACTACTACGACAACCCCTCGGCGGAGCTGCGTCTGGTGGGTGTCACAGGCACCAACGGCAAGACCACGACAGCAACGCTGCTCTACGACATGTTCACCGCCCTGGGCTATAAGGCGGGCCTTATCTCGACGGTGGTCTACCGCATTGCCGAGCGCGAGCTGGCCTCGACACACACCACCCCCGATGCCATACGCCTCAACGCCATGATGCGCGAGATGGTCACTGCGGGGTGCGACTACTGCTTCATGGAGGTGTCGTCACACTCGGTGGTGCAGAACCGCATCGACGGCCTGAAGTTCACCGGTGCGCTCTTCACCAACCTCACCCACGACCACCTCGACTACCACGGCACCTACAAGGAGTATATCCGTGCCAAACGACTCTTCTTCGACCGCCTGGAGAGGGATGCATGGGCCGTGACCAACATCGACGACCGCAATGGCGAGGTCATGGTGCAGAACACACGCGCCAAGATATACCGTCTGTCGCTGCGCTCCATGGCCGACTACCGCACCAAGATCGTGGAGATGCACAGCGACGGCATGCTGCTCCACATCGACGGCAAGGAGCTGTGGGTAAAGTTCACGGGTCGTTTCAACGCCTACAACCTCACCACGGTATATGCTGCCGCCACGCTGCTGGGCATGGAGCCTACCGAGGTGCTCACAACACTCTCGACACTCACACCCGTAAGTGGCCGCTTTGAGACCATCACCGCCAAGGATGGCACCATGGCTGTGGTGGACTATGCCCACACGCCCGATGCCCTGCAAAATGTGCTCGACACCATCGAGGAGGTACGTCGCGATGAGCAACAGCTCATCGTCGTATGTGGCTGCGGTGGCGACCGCGACCGCACGAAGCGTCCCGAGATGGCGGCTATCGCCGTGCGCCATGCCACAACAGCCATCTTCACCTCGGACAACCCCCGCACCGAGCATCCCGAGGCCATCCTCGACGACATGGTTGCAGGCGTGGAGGGTGCCACGAACTACCTGCGCATCACCGACCGTCGTGAGGCCATACGCACCGCAGCGATGCTGGCCAAGGCGGGCGACATAGTGCTTATCGCCGGCAAGGGCCACGAGGACTACCAGATCATCGGCACCGAGAAGCACCACTTCGACGACCGTGAGCAGGTACGCGAGGCCTTCGACAAGACACACAACAACTAAACCTCAATCGAAAGAATCATTAACCCAACTAACTAAAACACCTGATTAAATGCTCTACTGGCTCTTTAAATACCTCAACGAGCACACCGACCTGCCCGGCATGCGTATCGGTGAGTATATCTCGTTCCGTTCGGCTGCGGCCATCATCCTCTCGCTGCTCATCACCATCGTGGTGGGCAAGCACATCATCAAGTTCCTGCGTCGCCAGCAGATTGGCGAGGAGATACGCGACCTCGGCCTCGAGGGACAGCTCCAGAAGCGCGGCACGCCGACCATGGGCGGTATCATCATCATCCTGGCCATCGTCATCCCCGTGCTGCTCTTCGGCAACCTGGGCAATGTCTACACCCAGCTGATGCTTATCTCGACACTGTGGCTCGGCCTGCTTGGTGGCATGGATGACTACATCAAGGTCTTTCGTCACAAGAAGGAGGGTCTGAAGGGTAAGTTCAAGATCGTAGGACAGGTGGGCCTCGGCATCATCGTGGGCACCACGATGTGGCTCTCGGAGGATATTGTCGTAAGGGAGAAGAGCTTCGAGACCTACACCTACACGATAACCGACAACAAGACGGGCGAGGTGGTAGACTCCTACACCGAGCGTCGTGTGATAAGCACAACACCCGAGAAGAGCCTCACAACCTCGATTCCGTTCCTGAAGAATACCGAGCTTAACTACAACCTCTTCACCGCAGGTAACGACACGCTGGCGTGGCTGCTCTACATCGTCGTGGCCATCTTTGTCATCACCGCCGTGTCGAATGGTGCCAACCTTACGGATGGCATCGACGGCCTGCTCACGGGAGTCTCCGTGCCGATAGTCATCGTGCTGGGTGCGCTGGCCTACCTCTCGGGACATATCATCTACTCGGACTACCTCAACATCATGTATATTCCCGACAGTGGTGAGCTGCTGATCTTCGCTGCAGCCTTTGCCGGTGCGCTGGTCGGCTTCCTCTGGTACAACTCCTTCCCCGCCCAGGTCTTCATGGGCGACACAGGCTCGCTGACCATCGGAGGACTTATCGCCGTCTTTGCACTCTGCATACGCAAGGAGCTGCTGCTGCCCCTGCTGTGCGGTGTATTCCTCGTCGAGGCACTCTCGGTGATGGTGCAGGTGGGCTACTTCAAGTACACCAAACGTAAATATGGCGAGGGCCGTCGCATACTGCTCATGTCACCCATACACCACCACTACCAGAAGAAGGGTCTGTTCGAGACCAAGATTATGATGCGTTTCTTCATCATCTCGCTCATACTCTCGGCCCTGACCCTCGTAACACTTAAGATTCAGTAATAGTTAACCGCACGATATGAAACGTAAGATTGTTGTTTTGGGTGGCGGCATCTCGGGCTACGGCTCGGCCATCCTCGCCAAGAAGAAGGGCTTTGACACCTTCCTTTCGGATATGGGCAAGATAGCTCCCAAGTTCCGCGAAAGACTCGATGAGTGGGGCGTGGAGTATGAGGAGGGCCACCACACCGAGGAGCGCATACTCTCGGCCAACGAGGTGATCAAGTCACCCGGCATACCCGACACGGCACCTATCGTGAAGAGGATACGCGAGAGGGGCATACCCGTGATCTCCGAGATAGAGTTTGCCGGCCGATACAAGGGCGTGGCAAAGACTATATGTATCACCGGCTCGAACGGCAAGACCACGACCACGTCGCTCATCTACAAGATTATGAGCGATGCCGGCCGCAAGGTGTCGCTCGGAGGCAACATCGGCGAGAGCTTCGCCTACTCGGTGGCTACGGGCAAGTACTTCTGGCACGTTCTGGAGTTGAGCTCGTTCCAGCTCGACGGCATGTATAAGTTCAAGGCCGACGTGGGTGTGCTGATGAACATCACCCCCGACCACCTCGACCGCTACGACTACAAGCTGGAGAACTATGCGGCATCGAAGATGCGCATCACGCAGAACCAGACCTCGACCGATGCCTTCATCTACTCGGCCGACGACCCCGTAACACAGCAGATGCTCGACACGATGGACTCGACGCTGCGCGCCCGTCAGCTCCCCTTTGCCATCAACACCGCCATAGCGAGTGGTGATGGCGATGCGGTACTCGAGGGGCAGAAGTTCACCGCCTCGGTGGGCTCGAAGTCGGTGACTATCGACACGACCAAGATGCAGATTAGCGGCATGCACAACATCTACAACGCCATGGCTGCCGCGCTGGCCACGCTCGCTGCCGGCATCAGCCCCAAGTCGATCAAGCGTTCGATATATGAGTTCTCACCCGTGGAGCACCGCCTGGAGCCTACGGCCGAGCGCAACGGCGTGCTGTGGATCAACGACTCGAAGGCTACCAACGTCGACTCGGTGTGGTACGCCCTGGAGAGCATGCAGCGACCCACCGTGTGGATTGCAGGAGGCACGGACAAGGGCAACGACTACGGCCCGCTGAAGGAGTTTGCCCGCAAGAAGGTCAAGGCTCTTGTATGTATGGGTGTGGACAACGCCAAGCTCCTGAAGGAGTTCCGTGGCGTAGTGCCCACCATCCACGACTGCCACTCGCTCGATGAGGCTATGCGCGCTGCCGAGGCCTGCGCCACGGAGGGTGATGCCGTGCTGCTCTCGCCCGCCTGCGCCAGCTTCGACCTGTTCCGCAACTATGAGGAGCGTGGCCGTATGTTCAAGCAGTGGGTGGCCGACAACATAAAATAGGGTACCGATGGCACAAAACGCAAATAGCGCAGAGCGCAACATGGCATCCGAGCTTCTCGAGGAGCGCAAGCGTCGCTTCTTTGAGGGTGACCGCACACTGTGGATCATATACACGGTGCTCATCATCGTATCCATCCTCGTGGTCTACTCCTCGACGGCCAAGATGGTCTACGACATAAGCTCAAAGATGGGCACTATGGATACGCTGCGCAACCAGATAGTCTTTGTGGTGATGGCCATACCCACCATCTTCATCACCCATAAGATAGACCACAGCGTCTACTTCAAGCTCACGCCACTGCTCTACTACACCTTCGTGGCACTGACCCTCTTCACCCTGCTGTTTGGTGCCGAGACCAATGGTGCCGCACGATGGATAGAGATAGGCCCCATCAAGTTCCAGCCCTCCGAGGGTCTGAAGATATTTACCATCCTGATGCTGGCTCGACGTATGGAGTCACGTCAGGCCACCATCAACAAGATAGCGTTGCTCCCCACGTCGTTCAGGCTGCGTGACGAGAAGCAGCGTGCCATCCTGCGCGACAACACATGGCCACTCCTCGGCCCTGTGATCCTGTCGTGCGTGGCCATCGCCCCGGCTCACACCTCGTCGGCACTGCTCGTCTTTTTGGTGTCGACCATCATGCTCTACATCGGCCGCGTGAGGATCAAGGAGATCATCAAGTTCTGCGTGGTGATGATCTTTGCGGGTGTCGTAGGCCTCTCGGCACTCTCGCTCATAGGCATGGGCCGTGGCTCAACGGCGGGTGGCCGCCTCTCGACATGGGTCAGCGAGTGGGTCGGTGATGCCAAGTACGACACCGCCTACGAGATGTCCGACACGCAGTATGCCATGGTGGCCATACGCAACGGAGGCCTCATCGGTGAGGGTGCCGGCCACAGCTCGACACGCGCCGCGGTGATACACCCCGAGAGCGACTACGCCTACTCGTTCTTTGTGTCGGAGTATGGCCTTATCATCGGCCTGGTGCTGATGCTGCTCTACCTCTGGATATTCTTCCGCTCGATGGAGATATGTCGCCACTGTCGTCGTGCCTTCCCTGCGCTGATGACCGTGGGCCTGGGACTGCTCATAACGTGTCAGGCACTGCTGCACATCCTTGTGCAGGTCAACCTCTTCCCCGAGACGGGACAGACACTGCCACTCATCTCACGCGGTGGCTCGTCACTGATCTTCAACACCATTGCCCTGGGCATGATCATCAGCGTGAGCCGAACCAATAAACTCGAGGAGCGACGATGAGTGAGATAAGATTGGACAAGTACCTCTGGGCGGTGCGCATCTTCAAGACGCGCAGCGATGCCGCCGCGGCCATACGCCAAAACCGCGTTATGGTGAATAACGCCTATGCCAAGCCCTCGCGCGAGGTCAACATCGGCGATATGATCACCGTGCGCCGCGAGAGGATCACATATAGCTACAAGGTTCTCGACCTGGTGTCGAGCCGTCAGGGTGCGAAGCTGGTACCGCAATACTGCCTTAACTGCACCCCGCAGGAGGAGCTCGACAAGCTCAACGTGCCCCACGAGACGATCTTTGTCTTCCGCGAGAAGGGCATGGGACGCCCCACGAAGAAGGAGCGACGCGACATCGATGCACTGATGGATGGTTTCTTCTTCGATGACGACATGGGCGATGATGACGACAACATCATAGACGACAAATAAAGACAATATATAACACTTTGATTGACTATGGATTATAACTTCAAAGCCATTGAACAGAAATGGCAAAAGAGATGGCAGGAGGAGGGCACCTATCGTGTGGATGTCGACCCCTCACGCCCCAAGTTCTACGTTCTGGATATGTTTCCCTATCCATCGGGTGCCGGTCTGCACGTCGGACACCCCCTGGGCTACATAGCCTCGGATATCTACTCGCGCTACAAGCGTCAGATGGGCTTCAACGTGTTGCACCCCATGGGCTACGATGCCTTTGGTCTTCCGGCCGAGCAGTACGCCATACAGACGGGTCAGCACCCTGCGGTAACCACCGAGGAGAATATCAACCGCTACCGCTCACAGCTCGATAAGATAGGCTTCTCGTTCGACTGGTCGCGCGAGGTGCGCACCTGCGAGCCGGAGTACTACCACTGGACACAGTGGGCCTTCCTGAAGATGTTTGACCACTGGTACAACAAGCGCAGCCAGAAGGCCGAGCCCATCACAGCCCTCGTTGCACACTTCGAGGCACACGGCTCGGAGGGTATCGACGCTGCCGAGACCACACACCTTAGCTTCACTGCCGACGAGTGGGGCGCGATGAGTGAGGCCGAGAGGGAGCAGACACTGCAGAACTACCGCCTCGCCTTCCGTGCCGACACCATGGTTAACTGGTGCCCCGCGCTGGGTACCGTGCTCGCCAACGACGAGGTCAAGGAGGGTCTGTCGGTGCGTGGTGGCCACCCCGTGGAGCAGAAGCGCATGAAGCAGTGGCTGCTGCGCGTTACGGCCTATGCACAGCGTATGCTCGATGGTCTGGAGCGTCTGGAGTGGAGCGACTCGCTGAAGGAGATCCAGCGCAACTGGATAGGCCGCTCGGTGGGTGCACAGGTATTCTTCGACATCGCAGGCTCGGAGCGTAAGCTGGAGATCTTCACCACACGCCCCGACACCATCTACGGTGTCACCTTCATGGTCATCGCCCCCGAGCACGAGTGGGTCGAGGAGCTGACCACGGCCGAGAACCGCGAGGCCGTAGAGAGCTACATCGCCGAGACGAAGCGTCGCTCGGAGCGTGAGCGTATCGCCGACACGAAGCGTGTGAGCGGCGTTATGACCGGCTCGTATGCCATCAACCCCTTCACCGGCCGTGAGATACCCATCTACATCTCGGACTATGTGCTCTCGGGCTACGGCACAGGTGCTATCATGGCTGTGCCTGCGCACGACTCGCGCGACTACGCCTTTGCCCGCCACTTCGGTCTGGATATAATCCCCGTTGTCGAGGGTGGTAACCTCGAGGTTGAGTCTTACGATGCCAAGGAGGGCAAGGTGATCAACTCGGATATCATCAACGGCATGGATGTCAAGGATGCCATCCTCTTTATGTTCGAGGAGGTCGAGCGTCGCGGTCTGGGTAAGAAGCTTATCAACTACCGTCTGCGTGATGCTATCTTCTCGCGCCAGAGATACTGGGGCGAGCCCTTCCCCATCTACTATAAGGATGATGTGGCCTACCGTCTCAAGGATGAGCAGCTGCCCCTTACCCTGCCCCCCATCGAGAACTTCGGTCCTACGGCCGAGGGCGAGCCTCCCTTGGCTCGTGTCGAGAAGTGGCACACCGCCGAGGGCTATCCCTTCGAGCTCTCGACGATGCCCGGCTTTGCAGGCTCATCGGCCTACTTCCTGCGCTACATGGACCCCCACAATCGCAAGGGTCTGGTGAGCAAGGAGGCCAACGAGTATTGGCGCAATGTAGACCTCTATGTAGGTGGTATCGAGCACGCTACGGGTCACCTGATGTACTCGCGTTTCTGGAATATGTTCCTCTACGACCTGGGTTACGTATGCGAGGATGAGC
>CALGRZ010000011.1 GCA_937880705.1 uncultured Alistipes sp. | reverse complement strand
GAGGTGTGGTAGAGGTTGAAGTCGAACTGCGAGTCGATCATACCCGACTTGACATACGAGCCTATAAGCTCCACCGAGCCATACGTTTCACCAATCTGCCACATAGTTCTATTGGGCATCTCCGACTTCATCTTATGTGTGAGCATACGCCAATAGTTCAACGGAATATGCTTGCACGCATCGTGGCGGAAGCCGTCGAAGTCGAAGTTGCGCACCCAGTGCAGTGCCGAGTCGGTCATGGGGTCGCATATCTCCTCACGCTCCAGGTCGAGGGTGGGGATATGCTTGTCGAACCACGTCGTCAGACGCTGCTCATCCCACAGCGCGATATTCTCGCGACCATCGGGCAGGATGAGGTCGGTGGTCCAGTCGGGGTGCTGCTGCAGCACGGGCGAGTTGATATGCATGTGGTTGGCCACATAGTCCAGTATGACATTCATGCCGTTGTTGTGTGCCGTCGAGAGCATCTCGCGCAGCTCCTCGTCGGTACCGAAACGCTTGTCAACCACCGTGTTGAAGATGGGCCAATAGCCATGATAGCCCGAGAACTTGGTATCGGGATTGGTGTTCTGACCCCACGCATCGTAGGGGTTCTGCGTGATGGGCGAGATCCATATTGTCGACACGCCCAGCTCCTCGAAGAAGCCGTCGTTGATCTTCTGGGTAATACCCACGATGTCGCCACCCTGGTAGTCCACCTTGTCGAGCACCTCAGGTGAGTTTATCTTCCAGTCGTTCTCCGCCTTACCGTTGTTGAAGCGGTCGATCATTAGCGAGTAGAGTGCCTGCGACTGGTGATCCTTACGGTTGATCTTTGCAGCATCAACAACCACCTCGCCACGCTCCAGGGGCAGCAGGATGTCGTTGAAGCGACCATCGGCCGATGTTGCGTAGATGCGCACCACCGAGCGAACATAGACCTCTGCCTCCTCGGGGATCGTCACCTCGATGGTGTTGCCGTCAATCGTCACCTCGTCAATACGGTTATTCTGCCACATGGCCAGAGCCTCCACCACGGGCTTCTCTGCGACCACGCTGATAACACCATCCTCGGCGGCTGTCGACGACATGTAGCTTGATGTGTCGCGCTTACCACCCAGCACCACGATAGAGAGCATCTCCTCGCCGTGCCATACGTCGATGGTTGACACCAGCGCATCGGCCTCGGTCGTGATGTCGAACTGCGACCAGTCCTCCTGCGTAGCCGTCAACGAGATACGCTCGTCGTTGGTCGTAAGCCTATCGGCACCTGCCCACTGGGGGTAGTAGTCCGTGAGGTAGTGCGACGTAGTACCTGTGGTGATACCCAGAGGCATCACAGCGGCATTGTTACCGAGCTGAAACTCGGTCTGCTCGGTTGTGGCAGAGCCACACGCAACTGCAAAGAGTGCGATCAGAGCAACGAAGAGTGAGTTTAGTTTCATACTATGTTTGTGTTACAGTTATTTAGTGGTTATATAGTTTCTATATTAACATCGTTTATGGCGTAGCGGGCGACACCCACCGCCCCACCTGCCTCCTACACGACTAAATATCGCCCATCCAGTCTATACCCTCGTGCAGGTTATTCTCATTGGTAAAGTCCCAATATGAGTTATTCTCCCATGTCGAGCCGTAGCCCCACTCTGTGGGGTAGGTGTATATGCCGAGGCCGTGACCCTGCTCCTTACCCTCGAGCAGGTCGGGCAGCGACTCCGTGCCCCATGTTATCACGCCCACGCCGCCACAGGCCTTAATCTCCTCGGCCAGCGTGCGTAACCATGCGCGCTGCTTGGCCGGGGTGTAGTTCTCGGCATTTGTGGCATCGTTCCAGTCGGGATAGTTGTACATGTTGTTGCACCAGTCACCCATCCACTGACCATTCACCGTACCCGTGGTGAACGAGTGCGCCGTCTCGAGTATCATGATGCGCTTGTCGTACTGCGCAAAGTGCGTTGCATAGCTCTTAAAGCTGTTGTACGAGCCCAGCGAGTGTCCTATGTTTGTTCCGGGGTACCACGACATAGCCACAATGTCGTAGTTGGTGCATCCCGCCTTGGTGAAGCTATCGGTGTAGCTCACCGCCTTCGAGGGGTTGGCAATATGTACCGCCGAGAGGCACTTCACACAGCAGTCGCGGGCGTAGTCCCTGACGGCCGTATGGCCATAGTTAAGCAGACGTGCCGTGCGCTCCGCATTGTTCGCACCATTGAGCAGGAAGCCCACGTTGACCTCGTTGCCCACCGCCACAATGACGGGGTCGATGCCCTCCCCGTGGAGTGCCACAAGCGTGTCGTAGACCCAGTTGTAGAGCACCTGCCCCAGCTCCGACTCGCCGAGCGACTTCCAATCTTCGGGCAGGTTGTTATGCTGTGTCGAGGTTGATGTGTACTTGTCGTAGTCGGGCTTCAGCGTGAGCATGATGTCGAGGCCCTCGGCCTTGGCGCACTTGGCATCCTCAACGACCCTATCCCACTGCTGCCAGTCGATCTTCACACCGTTGTACTCCTCGAAGGGTACACGGTCGAGCTGCAGACGCACGATGTTGGCACCATGCTCCTTCACCGACTTGTAGGGGTTGGTCACCTCGCCATTCTCGCGGTAGACAAGACCCTGGTCGATAAGGTAGTTGGCAAACGACATTGTGGTACCCTTGTAGAAGGGCAACTCCTCGGGCTCGGGTGTAGGATCTTCGGGCTGCTCGGGCTCATCGGGCTTGGGCGTAGGCAACTGCATAGGTTTATCCTCACCACAGGCCACCGCTAACATGGCCACGGCCACAAGGCCAAAGAGTATCTTTCTTGTCGTCATACCTATATATAATATCGTTGTCTGTTGAATTAGGAGTCGGTGGGCCGATCAAAGCCCACCGACCAAGGTTAGATCCTATGGATTATTTGAACTCCGAAACGGTGATAGTCTCGGCCGCAGGATCGTAAACGAGTGTTGCATAGGTTGCAGCACCGCCAAGTGAGATGTTCGAGCCACCCTTAACTGCCTCAAAAGCAGTGTCGAAAGCTGCGAAGGTACCACCACGGTCGTTATCCCATGCGGCATTCTCGCGGATCTTGAAGTCGCCATCAACGCGGAAAGGAGCCGACTTCCATACCGAGCCGTCATTCCACATGAAGACGTCGCCATCCCAGTTCATGCCGTTGACAACACCTACAACACCCCAACGACCAGCGAAGAGCTTGTTGATGGTGATAGTCTGGGCATTGGTATCGAGAGTTGCAACTACCCATACGTTGCTCTCCGAAAGAGTGATGTTGGCACCACCAGCCTCTGCAGTAAAGGCAACACCATACTCGGCGAAGGTACCACCGAAGTTGGTATCCCAGCCGGCGTTAGCGCGGAACTTGAAGCCACCCTCACCTACATAGGCGATAGCGGTGTAGACACCTGCCTCACCCTCGAAGGCGTAGAATGTATCGGCATCCCAGCCATTAGCAAGGGCTTCACCAATAAGGCCCCAACCCTCGGCAGCATTAACCACCGTTACGGCATCGGCCACAGAGTCGTAAACAACAACATAGCTACCTGCGGGAACAGCGATGTTGTTACCACCGTTGGTTACAGCGAAGGGCTCACCTACTGCGGCAAAAGCACCACCACGGTTGATAACCCAGTCGTTGTCGAAGCGGAGCTTGAACTCACCCTCGAAGCTAACTACGGGGCTGTAGAACTTACCGTTCTCGCCGGCATACATATAGATGTCGTGATCCCAGTCGCCACCAACACCGATAAGTGCCCACTTACCAACCTCAACATTTGCAGGGGTATCCTCACCGCCTTCATCGTTGCCACCCTCGTCGTTGCCACCACCGATCTCGGTATCCTCTGTAGTGCCATACTTCGACGAGTTAAGCTCGATAAGGCCGGTAACGGGGTTGAAGTATACGCGGTAGTTACCTGCGGTTACGGCGATGTTGTCACCACCCTGTGCGCAGTCAGCACCCCAGTTCAGAGTCCAATCGGCATCTGCACGGAACTTGAAGCCACCGTCAGCAGCGAACTCAACATCAGCATAGAAGCGGTTCCACTTGGCGTTGTAAGACATCACAACATCACCACCCCATTCGTTGAAGTCACCGATAACACCGATCTGGTTAGCACCCCAGAGCTTCTTCAGTACAAGAGTGGTCTTGTCAAACTCGAAGCCGTAGAAGCGCATACCGTAGCGCATGATATCCTGTGAACCACCACCGGTGATAAGCTGAATAGATGCGGGCTCGTCAACCTCCGAAGCCTTGGTCTCCTCACCCCAGTTGCAAGAGTCATCCCAACCAGCGATACCTGTGAGCTTGAAGCCGGTGTTAGCCAGTGACACGCCCTCTGCATCAGCAAAGTCGATAACACCCGAGAAGGTAGTACCCGTAGCGTTGTAGTCGAAGAGGAACTGTGTCTTTGAGTGGTCCCAACCACAGTAGTTACCAATAACCCAAACGTGCTCATACTTCTCGGTAGGAAGCACCTCGGCATTGTAACCTACGAAGGTTGCAGAGACGATGTTCGACATGCACTCTGTGCCTGCAACAGCAGCACCCTTATCGGTGTTGAGGTTTGCAACGACAGCAAAGTAGAGTGTATTCTCGGCCTGGGCATCAGCACCGAGGTTCAGAATAGCAGTGTTAAGATCCTTCTGTGTGAAGGTAATAGTACCCTCCTTAAACTCTGCAGCAATCTTAACCTGATCAGCCATATTGGCATCAAGTGCAGTGTAGAGAGCCTCGGTAGAGGCAGTTGCTACACCAAAGTCAGCCTTGGTATACTCAACAGTGATGTTGGCACCATCCTCGGCAAGAGTCGTACCCTCGATAGTACCCAGTACAGGAGCTACTACATTGCCGGGAACGAACTGTGCCTCGATATGCTCCTGTGTACAAGATGTGGCAACCACACCTGCAAGAGCCATAATGCTATATAATAACTTTTTCATTTTCTAAAGTAGTTTTATTCGTTTTACGACAAACTATTAATAACCCTCGTTCTGGGTGAGCTTACCGTTGGCGTTAACATCGGCGGGGGGCAGGGGGAAGAGGTTGCGGTGAGCCTGAACAGCCTGACCATCCTTCACAGAGCCCTTGTACTCCCAGAGGTAGTCACCCGTGGTGAACTGACCGTAGCGAATAAGGTCCTGACGACGGCAACCCTCCCAAAGGAGCTCGCGTGAACGCTCGTCAAGAACATCCTGAAGAGTGTATGATGCAACAGCCTCCAGACCGGCACGCTCACGAACAGCGTTAAGTGAAGCAAGACCATCTGACTCGTTAGCACCACCACGCTTTGCGCACTCGGCAAGCATCAGGTGAGCATCGGCAACACGGAACAAGGGGAAGTCCGTATCAACAAAACCTGTGGTCTGCGCTGCAGAGCCGTCGTGGTTTACGTTGCGGAACTTCATAGACTTGTAACCACCAGAGGTGAAGGTGAAGATGTCAACGATCTCGGTGCCGTAGTCGGTGAAGAAGAGGTGACGTGCGTCAGCCTCGGTGAAACGCTCCGAAACCTGCTTGGTAACAGACAGACCGCCCCAACCAGAAGAGATACCAAGACCGGCAGCATCCATATCACCACCTGTACCTGCGAAGACGAGGAAGTTGGTACCACCATAAGATGTGGTGTTGATACCATCGTGGGGTACAGCGAAGATGATCTCGTTAGCAGCACCATAGGTAGAGTTGGCTGTGAAGAGGTGGTTGTCGGCAGCGAAGAGGTCGGCGAAGTTCTCGTGCAGCTCATACTTTGCTACGAGGTCCTTGCACAGCTCTGCGCACTTGTCATACATGGCCTCACCCTTCCATACCTCGGCATTGAGGTAGAGCTTGGCAAGGATCATCTTCACGAAGCCCTTGTCGCAACGGCCATAGACGTTCTGACCCTCGGCTGCGAGGTCCGAACCATTGATAAGGTCGGTGCACTCCTCAACCAACCAGTCGAACAGATCGGCACGGTTGATCTGGCGGGGACCCTCCGAACCTACAGAGTTAGACTCGGTAGAGAAGGGCACGTTACCGAACATATCCACAGCGTGGTAGTATGACAGAGCACGCAGTGCGCGAGCCTCGGCGATCAAAGCACCCTTGTTCTTGAACTCGATGCCGGCAACATTGGTGTTGACCTGGCGGATAAGCTCGTTGCAGAGGCTTATCTGGTAGAAGATACGGTAGTACATAGCCACGATAAACTGGTTTGAAGCCTGCCAGTTCATGTTGTGCATGTCGGGCAGACCGGTATCATTCCAGCAGCAAGTAGCCTCGTCAGTGGTCAAGCACTGAAGGTTGAAGAAGGCACGCAGATACTGGCCAAAACCACCATCTACACCAGAGATATCGGGACCACCGTTAGCACCATCCGAAGATGAGCAGGCAAGACCCTGGTAGCACTTCGAAAGAAGAGCCTCGAAGGCCTCCTCCGAATTCAAGACGTCCTGGGGGAGCTGCAGGTTAGGATCGATCGGAGTTACGTCCAAATCGTTAACGCACGAGCTCAAGCCGAGTGAAGCCACTGCGGCAAAAGTCAACATTAATACTTTTATAGTTTTCATAGTTGTTTTTCGATTTTAGACGATTAGAAATTGAACTTCAAACCGAGAATGTAGGTACGAGGACGGGGGTACATGTTGTTATCGATACCAGAGTAGATCTCGGGGTCGATACCCTTGTAACCGGTGATAGTAGCTACGTTCTGTACGGTACCAAATACGCTCAACGACAGAGGACGATCGCAGGCCTTGCCCAGATCGAAGCGGTAGCTCAAGGTGATGTTATCGAGCTTGAGGAACGATGCGTTGCGTACATAGTAGTCCGAGAGATACTGACCCGACGAGCGGAAGTTGGTCGTAGGAGCAGTAACAACACGGTTGTTGGTAAAGTTGTTAGTCCAAAGGTCTGTCAGAAGCTCACCGTTTGACGAGATGTTGTCGTAAACGTAGTTGCCGATGTTGGCGTGAGCCGATACGGCCAGAGTAAGAGCCTTCCAAGAGAGCTGGGTGTTGAAGCCGATGGTTACATCGGGAGCAGCCTTCTTGTAAACATACTTATCCTTCTCGTTAACCACGCCGTCGCCGTTGCGGTCTACATAGAGGCCCTCGATGGGGTTACCTGCCTCATCGTAGATCTGCTGGTAAACGTAGAATGAGTTGGTGGGCTGACCAGTCTGGTGAACCTGGCAAGTACCACCTACACCACCCGAGTAACCACCGGTGTCAACACCGTAGTAACCCTCAGCCTCGTCATCCGAGGTAAGACGGGTGATCTCGTTGCGGTTCCAAGCACCGTTGATACCGATATTCCAGTACCAATCCTTGGTCTGAATAGCTACAGCGTTCAACTCAACCTCAACACCGATATTCTTCAAGTCACCGATGTTTGCATCGAGGTAGTTGGTAAGGTTAGCACCTGCTGCTACGGGGGTGTAGTTCAACAGATCCTTCGTTGCGCGATAGTAGAAGTCTGCGCTGGCGGTGATACGGCCATCCAGGAAGCCGAGATCCAAACCTGCGTTATAGGTAGTGGTGGTCTCCCACTTAAGGTCGGCATTGTAACCTACGGGCTTGATAGAGTGGATGAACTCGTTGCCGAAGGGATACCATGAACCCTGAGTATTATTATAATATGTAGCCAAAGCACCATACAGCGAACCTACCTCCTGCTGACCGGTCTGACCGTAGCTCAAACGGAGCTTCAAAGCCGAGAGCTTGTCGTTATCCTTGAGGAAGGCCTCGTTCTTGATGTTCCATGCAGCAGCCACAGAGGGGAACAGACCCCACTTGTTGTTGGCGAAGCGTGAAGTACCATCGTTACGCAGAGTAGCGGTGATAGAGTAGCGGTTGTCGAACGAGTAGTTCACACGACCGAAGAACGATACGAGGAAGTACTCCGACTTCGAGGTCTTGGGCTGCGAAATCCAGTAGTTGTCAGCCGCGGGATCCATAGCTACATACTCGTCGGCGCTGTCTACATCCCACTTCGTTACATCGGCAATACGATACTGCGAGTTGAACGACTGGGTGTAGAAGTGCTGCCATGAGTAACCGGCCATGATATCGAATGAGTGCTTGCCCCAAGTCTTGGCATAGGCGGCATAGAACTCCAGAGTCTGGTCGCGCTTAAGCTGCGAGTAGTCGGTGTGATAACCCGAACCTGCCTCGGCAGTGGCGTGGCGTGACTGCTCGGCACCGGGAGCTACGTCTACAGTACCGTTAGACTTCGAGATATCCAAACCGAGGTTCAGGTTGAGGCGAAGATCCTCAAGACCGTGAATCTTATAGTCGATCTGGGCGTTACCTACGAAACGCTTTGCCTTTGATACGTCGTACTTGTCCTCCAACATAGCAACGGGGTTCTGGTTAGCCATAGTGTTGTGCTTACCATCGACACCACGCCATGTGTAGTAACCATTGATACCCTCTGCCGAGTCATCATAGACGGGCTTGGTGGGGTCAAACTGAACAGCCTGCGATACTGCGCCGGTGTTGGCGAAGCGGTTGTCCATGATCATACCCTTACCATTGAGGTTGATGGTGAGGTGGTTGTCCAGAAGTATGGGGTTGAGGTTCAGCGACAGGGTGTGACGCGACATGTTAGATGTCTTCAGCGTACCGTCCTGGTTCAGGTAACCGTAAGATACACGGTAGGGAAGGTTGTTCTTCTCACCCATCTTGATGTTACCGCTCAGGGCTACGTTACCCTCGTACGACTGTGCCAGCTGATAGATCTCACGCTGCCAGTCGGTGTTCTGCTTGCCGTCACCATACTTGGTTGCCGAGCGGTAGGCATCGGTATCGGTAGAACCGTAGTACCACTCCAAAGCCTGACGCATCTCGTCACCGGTCATAACGTCAACATACTTGGCGTTCTGGCTCAACGATGCAGTGAAGTCCACAGATACGTTAGGAGCACCGGTGTCATACTTCGAACCCTTCTTGGTGGTGATGATGATAACACCGTTAGATGCACGCGAACCGTAGATAGCCGTTGCCGAAGCATCCTTCAGCACGGTGAACGACTCGATATCCGAGGGGTTGATCGATGCCAAGGGGTTACCTGTACCCGAGATACCCGAGTTAGATACGGGCAGACCGTCGATGATCACGAGGGGATCGTTCGAGGCGTTGAGCGACGAACCACCACGGATACGGATGGTAGAGGCTGAACCGGGAGCACCATCACCCGAGGTGATAACAACACCGGCTGACTTACCACGGAGCAGGTCGGTGGGCGACGATACCAAACCCTTGTTGGTCTGGTCGGCCTTCACCGTCGAGATAGAACCGGTGAGGTCGGTCTTCTTCACAACACCGTAACCGATAACCACAAC
>CALGRZ010000010.1 GCA_937880705.1 uncultured Alistipes sp. | reverse complement strand
TACTGCTACGTCATATAGCAATATTGCTACGGTTTGCATATATCAAGGCGACTATACCCAGGCCTTGAAATATTACCAAAAAGCATTGTTGATATATGAAACGGTATTAGGTGAGAATCATCAAAGTACTTTGAACATAAAGGGTATTATCGCACGATTTGAGCAATTAATCAAAGGATAAAAAGTAAAATTTGTATAGCAAAATCGGTTATGGGTATGCAATATCAATACTTTGCATTTATAAGCTACAACCACAAAGATGTGGGGTGGGGCAAGCGGCTGCAGCGAAAGCTCGAGAGCTATCGTCTGCCAACAACACTATGCAGCCAAAGAGGCCTTGAGCGCAAACCGATGAGGCCCATATTCTTCGCGCCAACAGATATACAGCCCGGTGAGCTCACCGATGAGCTTAAGGCGCGTCTGAAGGCCTCGCGCAACCTCGTGGTGATATGCTCGCCCAACTCGGCAAAATCCGGGTGGGTGGCACAGGAGATAGAGTACTTCTACAGCCTGGGGCGCAGCAAGGATATATACCTCTTTATTGTCGATGGTGTGCCCAATAGCGGTGACCCCGATACTGAGTGCTACAACCCCAAAATTGCGGAGCTCGGCCTCGCAGGTGTACTCGGCCCCAATGTCAACGAAAAGAACTTCAGGTGGGGGTACCTCAACCGCGAGAGGGCCTATGTGCAGCTTATAACAAAGATGCTCGGCATAGAGTTCGATACACTATGGCAACGCCATAAACGACAACTCGCCGAGCGGATATTGACATATACGCTGCTGATGGTGTTGGCCGTGGTCTCTGTGGTGGCGGCGTGGTCGATGAACAGACCCATAGATGTGGGGGTGGCACTTAACGAGTTAACGGAGCATAACGCAAAGCTGCCGCAGCTAAAGAGGGGCGAGGTGACGCTGTACCTCGACAATGACACGATAACAAAGAGGCTCGTATCTGCCGACGAGGCGGTGATCTTCCCAAATATACCGCGAAGCATGGTGGGCCGCGAGGTGCGTGTGACATTCTCGGGCGAGGGGTACTGTCCCGGCGACGTGGTGGTGCCGTTGAGCCGCAGCATGGTGCTCGACATCGAGCGCGACACGCTGCAATATGGAGTGGTGCGCTTCAGACTGCGCGATGCCGCGATGCGCAAGGTGTCGGGCTGTAGAGTCGCCATACATGGCGTTGAGGCCGTCACCGACGGTGAGGGGTATGCCGAACTATATATCCCCCTGAAGAGTCAGGATGTGCAGTATAGTATCTCGTGCGAGCGCAAATTGAGCTCGTCGACTATCTATGTGCCGTGTACGGGTAGCGAGGTGATATTTGTTGAGTAGAGTCTCTGATATAACATTTGCTTATAGCACTGTAAAAATTATCAATTTGACAAATAAAAAAAATGCACTATCTTTGCAGTGACAAAACACAATAGAAGTTAAACCATAAAAACTGAAAAGATTATGACAACGAAATTTTATAAGTGCCCGATGTGTGGCAACGTAGTAGTTAAGTTGGTAGATTCACGAGTGCCTATTGTATGCTGTGGCAAGCCAATGGAGGAGCTGGTGCCCAACACCGTAGATGCCGCAACGGAGAAGCATGTCCCCGTAGTAACACGCATCGACGACCACCATATCAAGGTTGAGGTGGGCAGCGTGGCACACCCGATGACCCCCGACCACCACATAGCCTTTATCTATGTCGAGACCGAGGATGGTGGCATCCGCGTAGACCTGAAGGATAAGCCCGAGGCGGTGGTATGTACTTGTGGCTCAAAGATAAAGGCTGTGTACGAGTACTGCAACCTTCACGGCTTGTGGAAGGTTGATATGTAGACGGCCGAAGCATAATTAAAGCATTAGTCAGGGTAGCCAGATGTGTGACGAGGAGGTTTAGGCTCCGACTCCACGTTTGGCTACCGCTCTGTTATATGCCCGCTATGGCTCGAGGTGTGGGGTTGACGCGGTGACGGCTATTTGTGAGATCGAAGGGCGTGTAAGCGTCGGTAAGAGGTGGGAGTGGTGTGGTAGTGAAGACGGAAGTGACGGATAAAGTGCGAGGTGTTGCAGTAGCCACAGATCATGGCCACATCGACAATGCGCAGAGGTGTGCTGATAAGTATCTTGCCGGCAAGTGCCATCCTGCACTCCACAAACAAACGGTGTGGCGAGAGGTAGTACTGCTCGCGGAAACGTCGCTTGAAGGTGGAGATAGATAGACAACAATCCGCAGCCAGCCTGCCGATGTGTGCGTTGCTCGATATGCCCATGGCTACGGCTTGGGCCAGTCGCCAGTCGGCACGGCAAAAGTGCGATGTAGGGGTGCCGATGTGAATGTATATGATTACCTCGGCGTAGTTGCCCATAAACTCGGGGAAGCAGAGCTTGCGGCGAGCTACGTTGTCTATATCTATGATGTAGCTGTTGTTGGGCGATATATCAATACTCTGCCTGCCACCTTTGATGGTGCAACGACCCTTGATAAGATAGCACATCGTCAGACAATCGCCAATAGATTGATCGCGGCAATCTACCTCGAATGGCTCCCGACTGGTAATATATTTAACGTCTATGTCGAGCATTTGTTAGCTGTATCTGTTTTACACACGGTTGACTTGGACTTGGGTATGTCCTAAAATTACGACACGAAGATATAAAAAATATCGAAAACAAAGATGCATTTTCCCGAAAAATTTGAGTAAAACAGTCGTTTTGACCCAAACGTGATATTTTTTGGGGTTGCGAGGCGTGCGGATGTAGGTATTTGTTGGGTGATGGTTGGTGGGGTGTTGGCTATGATTTGTGAGGGGAGTATAAAATTTTTTATGTTTATGGGGTCGGGTGGTGATATTTTGTTTTTAGTGATATATTTATTTGTGTAGCAGGTGTTTATGTGGTATGTGTGCAGCTTCTCGGGGGACAGACGAGATAGAAAAATAAAACTTTTTGTTGAATGAATTTAACAAGAATGGTAAAATTTATCTATATAATGTTTCATATTTATGTTTAGTATTATTCCATATAGCAAAATCGACATCTTTAAAGATAGGTTCAAGTTCTTTAGCAATGACTAAACCTTTACCTAATTTATAGTCAAATAATACTCTTTTTATCTTACGATCATTTCCACTTAAATTTATATATTTCAAATCTTCTCTTTGAATTTCAACTAAAATTCTTTTTCTTTCTTCTAAAATAGATCTAGTTGTGAAAGTTAATTCTTTAAAATTTCTTTTTAAACATAATTTCAAATCTCTTGCTTCTTCAAATTTTTCTGGATCTACATAAGTTAAATTAGACATTTCTTTAGCATATTCTAAATCTTGTCTTCTTTTTTCAGCACTTGCGGCAAATAATCTTTTAAGAGCAACTGTATGTTCCATAAAAATAGGCATTTTATCAGGATTAGCACGCATAATTCTATTAACTAATTTACTCATTTCGATTGTTGA
>CALGRZ010000009.1 GCA_937880705.1 uncultured Alistipes sp. | reverse complement strand
GCGTCAGGTTGATGTACGCCAGGGCAAGAAGCTCATCGTATGTGAGTACTGCGGCCGAATACTCGTATCGGAGTAGCCCCGCGCTATTGGCCACATAACAAACCGAGAGCCTGTCTAACAACGCTGTTAGACAGGCTCTCGGTTTTGAATATCACCTCAATCGATTAGCACTTCGATGTCATGATGCGCAGGATCATCGCATCGGTGTGAGTCATCGCATCACGGCCGATATCCGTGAGGTTGCGTATAGACTTGTCTACGTCGTTGTCGATGATACCCTCGACAGACTTCACGCAGCGACCATTCTTGGCCATGAGTGCCGAGAGTACGGCCATCGAGACACCCGACGCGCACTTCAGCGCACATGAGGGCTTCGCACCGTCACAGATCATACCCGTAAGGTTGGCAATCATGTTCTTCACCGCTGCGGCGCACTCGTCATACGAGCCGTTCATCAGGTAGGTGATGCCACAGCACGAGCCCGTGGCAGCGACAACACATCCGCAGAGTGCCGACAGACGGCCGAGGCTCTGCTTAATATATATAACGGTGAGGTGGCTCAAGATAAGGGCGCGGATCATCTGCTCCTCCGAGGCTCCTGTCTGCTCGCCATATACCACTACGGGCACGGTAGAGGTAAGACCCTGGTTGCCCGAGCCCGAGTTACTCATCACGGGGATCATGGCACCTGCCATGCGGGCATCACACGCTGCGGTGGTCATACCTACGATCTGGCAGTGCAGCGTATCACCCATGATGTTGCGCTCCGACTCGGCACGGAAGAGCTTGCCTATGGCGTGGCCATAGTCGCCCTTCAACGAGGAGTGGGCGGCATTCATGTTAAGACGCTTGGCCTCGAGGATAAAACGCAACTCGTCGATAGGTGCCGTCGTGGCGAAGTCCCACACACGGCGCAGTGTCAGCTCGGGATCCTTCGGCTCGGCCGAGGCGTTGCTCTCGGCAGTGGTGTCACCCTCCAGCGAGAAGAGCACCTCGCCACAGCGTGCCACATGCACAAAGCGTGTGTGACCGCCCGAGATTATGGCCAGGGCGTTGGCACCGCCTGCAAAGACCTCAATCTCGATGTATAGCTTCTCGGTGATGTTGTACTTCAAATCTACCGAGATGCGCTTCTCGTCGATATAGCGACGACCCTGCTCAACGGCAGCCTCGTCAGCATCCTTGAGCACCTCCAGCTCATACTCCGAGCGACCAACAAGGGCACCCAAAGCCATGGCGATAGGCAGACCGGTCATGCCGGTGCCGGGGATACCCACGCCCATAGCATTTTTGAGAATATTGGCACTCAAACGTGCCTCGATGCGCTCGGGACGGCAGCCGAGAGTCTCGGTGGCCTTGGCTACACACAATGCCACGGCGATAGGCTCGGTACAGCCTATGGCGGGGACAATCTCGCGATTCATGAGCGCAATGATATCTTTGCGCTGCTCTGCACTAAAGGGACAATTCATATAGGTTAGATTTTAGATTCGGTCACTAACAAAAGTTTAATCATACGAAGATACACATTTTATGTAAAACCGCAAAATAGTGGCCCGATTTTTTTAGATAGGGCAAAATTTTTGGTTGAAAAAGTTTGTAATTTGAGCCTTTATGCGTACCTTCGCATAGTTTAACATGAAGTATTAATAACCAAAATATATAAGATTATGGCAGGTAAAGTTCCTACACCCCACATCGGTGCGCAGTATGGCGAGATAGCCGACAAGGTGATCATGGCAGGTGATCCGTTGCGCGCCAAGTTCATGGCCGAGAACTTCTTGGAGAACCCCGTGCAGTACAACAATGTGCGCGGTATGCTCGGCTTCACGGGTACCTACAAGGGTAAGCGTGTATCGGTGCAGGGCCACGGCATGGGTATCCCCTCGATCGGCATCTACACCTATGAGCTCTTCAACTTCTACGACGTGAAGCGCATCATACGTTGTGGCTCGGCAGGTGCCTACGACCCCTCGCTCAAGTTGGGTGATGTGGTCTTCGGCATGGGCTCGTGCACAGACTCCAACTATGGTCGTCAGTTCGACCTCCCTGGTACCTTTGCCCCCATCGCCGACTTCGAGTTGTTGCGTAGCGCAGCAGCCAAGGCCGAGGAGCTTGGTATAGGCTATAGGGTAGGTAACATCCTCGCCAGCGACGTATTCTATGGCGACAGTGCCGACGAGTGGAAGAAGTGGCAGAAGATGGGTGTGCTGGCCGTAGAGATGGAGGCCACGGCACTCTATATGAATGCTGCCCGTGCAGGTAAGAGCGCACTCTGCATCTGCACCATCTCGGACTCGCTGGTGCACGGCACGGCATGCTCGGCCGAGGAGCGTCAGACATCGTTCACAAATATGATGAAGATAGCCTTCGACATCATCTAACGATCGGTCGTAGCTCACAATATCGGGGCTTATTCAACCTTAAAAAGTTGGATAAGCCCCGATGCTTTACTCCGTGGGGTCAAAGAAGCTGTCGTCGAAGTTGACCAGGTAGACACGCTCCGTGGCGCGGGTGATGGCTGTGTACAACCAGCGCAACATATCCTTGGTCATGGGCTCGTCGCCAAAGATGCAACGGTCGATAAATACCGCCTTCCACTGTCCGCCCTGCGCCTTATGACATGTGACGGCGTAGGCAAACTTGATTTGCAGGGCGTTGAAGTGCTCGTTCTCGCGTATGGCCCTGTACCTCTTCGCTTTAGACTTGATATCCTCGTAGTCCTTCTCCACCTCGAAGAAGAGCTGTCGGCTCTCGTCGCGCGTGAGCGATGGTGACTCCGAGGCCAGGGTGTTCATGAGCAGCTTGACCTGCATCTCGTAGTCGTCGTAGTCGGGAAAGCTCACCGTGGCATCCACAAAGCGGAAGCCATAAAACTCCTCGAAGCGGCGTATGCGCTTGAGGCGGGCTACATCGCCGTTGGCAATGAAGCTCATGGGTGTCTGCTCGTCGCGCTCGGCAAAGAAGTAGTTGTTCTTAACGACCATGAGCATGTCGCCACTCTCGATCTCCTCCTCGGCCGAGAGGGTGTAGCGACGTATGCCCTCGTTGTATCGGTTGGCTCGCTTGTTGGAGCGGGTGATGACAATGGTCTCATCGCGGCCATATCTATCGTAGCAATCTTGTAACTCCTCCATAAGCTCCGAGCCTTGCACGCGCCTAAAGTCGCTCTTCGACAGGTCGAAACGCGGGGTTTTGTAGATGCGGTTCTCGAGCATGCAGCGCAACATCGTGGCGTTGAAGAGTATGCCCGAGTCCTGACTTTGGCGCACCACCTCGTCCATGGTGGCATACTCCACGTCGCCGTAGGGTAGTAGCTCCGAGGGGTCGAGTGCGGGGCTGTAGTCGTCACCTACGGGAGGTAGCTGCGCATCGTCGCCCACGAGCATCAGCCTGCACTGCTTGCCACT
Organism: uncultured Alistipes sp.; assembly: GCA_937880705.1. The sequence continues at coordinate 26,483 of CALGRZ010000009.1, read as the reverse complement.
GCGCACATACTGCACCAGGTCGTCGAGCAGGTTGCCCGAGCCAAACACAGCACCCTCGGCCGAGGCGGTGGAGAGCATCGAGGCCTCGTCGACGATGAACACTGCGCCCTTCTCGCGGTTGTAATCCAGCGAGAACTTCGACTCGTAGTCGGCCATGGTGCGTTCGCGATATATCTTTTTGTGGATGGTGTATGCCGTCTGGTTGGCATAGCGTGTGAGCACCTTGGCGGCACGTCCCGTGGGTGCGAGAAGTATTGGCTTGATGCCCAGCTCCTTGAGTGCTGCTACAAGTGCCGCTATGATGGTCGTCTTGCCTGTACCTGCATAGCCGTTGAGCAGAAAAATACGTCTGAAATCATCGTCTGCCAGCCAATCGGATAACTTTTCTATAATTTTTTTTTGATTATTTGTTGCTTCAAACGAGATTTTTGCGTAAATTTGATGCGTAATATGTGTGTTAAGCATAGTGCGGCCGGTGTTATAACTATTAAAACCGATACAAACTTAATAACAAATAATCAAAATGAAAAGAGTATTGCAGATTTTATTGCTTGTAGCCATCATTGGTTTGGTCTACTGGAACTTTAAGATGATTGAGACTCCCGTTAAGTTCGAGACACACTTCGACCAGCGTGAGGCGGCTGTTATTGAGGCCGAGAAGTATATCATCCCCCTGGTGCAGGCCTACCGCGATGCTAATCCTGCGAAGAAGTTCACCACCAACTGGGACGAGCTTATCGACTTCGCACTCAATGGTACTATCGAGTATCGTAGCCAGATCTACGATGAGAACAACCTCGAGAATGCCGCTATCCTCGCCGAGCTGCGCAAGGATAAGAATTGGAAGAACGAGCGTGTACTTGCTGTAGCTGCCCGCGATACCCTCTTCGATGACGCTCTGGGTAACTGCCGTCTTGATGAGGAGCATATCCGCAACCTGCGCTATGTACCCTTCACCGATAAAAAGGAGTTCTTGCTCGATACCGCTTCATACGAGATCGGTACCTACAAGACCCACCTCATCCGTTGCCACGCCCCCTATGTATGGTTCATCGACACCGATACCTACAACCAGGACTTCTGGAACAAGATGGATGAGAAGTTCCAGACCTTCGTTAACCACTCGGAGGCCAGCGAGAACATGAAGAAGATGAAGGCTGATGGTCTGAAGACTGCAATCACCAGGGAGAAGAGATATATGATTGGTGAGGCTCACCCCATCGAGCTCAACCTTGAGTTCTTCGGTGTTACCTTCGGTAGCCTTGAGGAGCCTACCAACGAGGCTGGTAACTGGAGCGGTGGTGGCGCAGAGTAACGCTATGTCAACCAAACGTGATAAGGTGTCCATTCAACTGCCGTTGGGTGGACACTCTTTTTCGACTGAAGGCCGTGAGGCTCTCCGTGGCGCAGATGTCGTCGCGCTGCTGCCTACACCCTGCACCACGCTGGTACCCTCGGAGGCTCTCGACGTGGCCGACCTTGCCTCGCACCTCGCCGCAGTGGGCCTTGCTCCGCGCATAGGGCAGCTCGCCGTAGCTACCGAGGCCGTAGACGGCATGGTGGCAGTGATGGCCGTAGATGAGAGCTGCGATGCTGCACTGCGCACGGTGGCGCATAGCCTCGTCTATAGCTCACCGCTAAATCGCGCTGTGGATGTCAAACGAGGCGTTGTGCTGTCGCTTGTCGAGGGTGTGCTCTATGTGCGCATCTTCAACGATGGCTTGCAGCTTGCCGAGGCTATGGAGGCTGTCACCGAGGCTGACATATACTACTACCTCGAGATGCTGAATAGGGTATACCATATATATAATATAAGTGCGTATGTTGCCGGAGGTAGTGTGACGTTGATGAACGTATGTAAGAGACTTTTTAACGAGGTTAAGCAATGCGAATTATAAGTGGAAGATATCGCGGGCGCACCATTGTGCCGCCTCGCAACTTGAGGGCACGCCCCACGACCGATTTTGCCAAGGAGAACCTATTTAATGTCCTTGTCAACCTTGTGGATATCGAGGAGCTGGATGTACTCGACCTCTTCTCCGGCACAGGCTCTATAAGCTATGAGTTTGCCTCGCGTGAGGCTCGCAGTGTGACCTCTGTGGAGGTGAATGGCGTACACCATAACTTTATACGCCAGACGGCGCGCGAGCTTAAGTTCGACAATTTCTACGCTGTTAAGGCTAACGTATTCCTCTATCTGAAGAGTTGTGCCAAGCAATTTGACCTGATCTTCTCGGATGCTCCCTACGACTTGGAGGGTAGCGAGGAGGTTATAAAGCTCGTCTTTGAGCGAGATCTGCTTCGAGAGAATGGAATATTGATCTTTGAGCACTCCAAGGATAGAGATTTTTCTGATCATCCAAACTTTTGGCAGATAAGGAGTTATGGAAGTGTGCAGTTTTCGTTCTTCAAAAAATGATATTTTTCTTCAAAAAAAAGTACGAAAATATTTGCAGGTTTAAAAAAATGTAGTACCTTTGCATCGCAATCGAGAGGAAAACCGAACGATAGCAGAGTTCTAAACTTTGGTGCGTTAGTTCAGCTGGTTAGAATACGTGCCTGTCACGCACGGGGTCAGGGGTTCGAGTCCCCTACGCACCGCCAAGAAGGATGATCGTAAGGTCATCCTTTTTTTTGTTTTGTGCCTGTGACGCAGTCGAATAGGACTTGATAGGACTTGATAGGACTTGATGGGCATTAGCGCGGCCGACGTTTACCCGGTAGCAACATGCTATCCCTATCTCCTCCTACTCATCCTATTTCTTCCTATTTAGTCCTATCTCTTCCTATCTCTTCCTATCTCTTCCTATTCCGTCCTACTTGTCCTATCTGTTTTTTTTGCGCAGTCAATAGGACTCGATAGGGCTGGATAGGACTTGATGGGCATTAGCGCGGCCGACGTTTACCCCGTGGCAACCTGCTATCTCGAAATTTCAGGCAAGAGTTTTGAAATGTTACAAACAATAGATACCTTTGTAGGTAGAAAATGTGAGTAATATGATTGCAAATTCATCTACCGACCGCATTAGTGCAATTGTTGAGGCGCAGCGCAGCTACTTCCGTAGTGGCGCAACGCGACCTGTGGAGTTCCGTCTGGAGCAGCTTAAGCGGCTGCGTGAGGCTATTGTTCGCCACGAGCAGGCCATTGTCGATGCCCTTTATGTCGATCTGCACAAGTCGTACGAGGAGGCATACCTCACCGAGATAAGCATCGTGCTGGCCGAGATTGATAACTTCCTTAAGCATCTGCGCGGCTGGGCATCGCTCTCGAAGAAGCGTACGCCACTGAAGCTGATGCCCTCAAAGAGCGGTATTATCACCGAGCCGCTGGGTGTGAGCCTTATCATTGCCCCTTGGAACTACCCCATGCAGCTGCTGCTCAACCCTCTGGTGGGTGCTATCGGTGCGGGGTGTACCGCAGTGCTGAAGCCCTCGCCCTATGTGCCACACGTTGCAGAGGTGCTCGAGAGGCTTATCCGCGACACCTTTAGTGAGGAGTATGTGGCTGTGGTGCAGGGCAATCGTGATGTAAACAGAGCGTTGCTCAACCAACGATACGACGTGATCTTCTTCACCGGCTCTCCCGAGCTGGGTAGGGTGGTTATGCGTGCTGCGGCCGAGAACCTCACGCCGGTGATCCTCGAGTTGGGTGGCAAGAGCCCTGTCGTTGTGGATGCAACGGCCGATATAGCCATCGCCGCTAAGCGTGTTGCATGGGGCAAGACCCTCAATGCCGGGCAGACGTGCATAGCTCCCGACTACCTGCTCATACACCGAGATGTTAAGGAGCAGTTTGTGGAGGCCTACCGCAAGGCTCTTGTCGAGCTGCATGGCGAGGATGCAAGGCGCAGTGATCACTATGTGCGCATGGTGTCGTCGAGGGCCTTCGACCGAGTGAGTAGCTATATCGCCGAGGGACGTGTGCGCCTTGGTGGCAGGGTAGTGGCCGAGGAGCGATATATCGAGCCCACGCTGCTGGATGACGTTGCACCGCACAGCAGGGTTATGCAGGAGGAGATCTTCGGCCCGGTGTTGCCTATGGTCGAGGTGGGCAGCGTGGAGGAGGCTGTTGAGTTTATCCTCGAGCGCGAGAAGCCTCTGGCCCTCTATGTCTTTGCCGAGGAGCGTGTGGCGCGTGCGGTTGTCGAGCGCACCTCGTCGGGCGGTGCCTGCATAAATGATGTGATTATGCACATCGCCAACGAGAATATGCCCTTTGGAGGTGTCGGCAACTCGGGTATGGGGCGTTACCATGGTCGTGACTCGCTCTATGCCTTCTCGCATCGTCGCTCGATGCTCATATCGCCCACATGGCTCGACCTGCCATTTCGGTATATGCCCTATAGGTGGCTGAAGTATGTGAAGCGATTGCTTTAGTGTGCTGAAAAAGAGCGAGGGTGACTAATGGAATTAGTCACCCTCGCTGTTATTTAGTTCTTACCCAGCACGATACGTTCTATCTCTTCGATCTGTGCCTTGAACTGCTTGTCGGTATCCATCATGTCGGCTACGGCCTTGCAGCTGTGCAGCACCGTGGCGTGGTTGCGGCCACCTATCGACGAGCCTATCACGGTCAGCGGAGCCTTGGTGTGGTGCTTTGCCAGGTACATCGCCACCTGACGCGCCTGTGCCACGTCGCGTGTTCGCTTTGCCGAGTTGAAGGTGTCGGTGTCGATCGAGAAGTAGTTGCATACCACCTTGACGATGTGGTCGATGGTGATCTCCTTCTGCGTGAGCTTGACATATACCTTCAGTATATCCTTTGCCAGCGATATTGTGATCTTGCGACCCAGGAACGAGGCGTTGGCGATGAGCGATGACAGCGCACCCTCAATCTCGCGCACGTTTGCCGAGATGTTGTCTGCGAGGTAGGCCACCACATCCTCGGGGATGTTCACACCGAGACGCTGTGCCTTGGCGCGGATGATCTTCACCTTGGTCTCATAGTCGGGCACGCTGAGGAATGCCGACAAACCCCACTTGAAGCGTGTCAGCAGTCGCTGCTCGATATCCTTCAGCTCCACGGGTGGCTTATCCGAGGTGAGGATGAGCTGCTTGCCGGCCAGCTGCAGGTGGTTGAAGATGTTGAAGAAGGCGTTCTGTGTACCCGTCTTACCGGTCAGCTCCTGGATGTCATCGATGATCAGTACGTCGATGGTCTGGTAGAAGTGTATAAAGTCGGTTATCTCGCCATTCTTGTATGCTGTCTGGAACTGCGCCTGGAACTTGTTCATCGAGACGTAGAGCACCTGTAACTCGGGGTGACGCTGGCGCACCTCGTGACCTATGGCCTGTACGACGTGTGTCTTACCCAGACCCGAGTCGCCATAGATGTAGAGGGGGTTGAAGGCGTTGTCGCCGGGCGATACTGCCACGGCCATACCTGCCGAGCGTGCCAGACGGTTGCACTCGCCCTCGATATGGTTCTCGAAGGTGTAGTTGGGGTTGAGTTGCGGGTCGAACATTATTCGACGTATGCCGGGTATGGCAAACGGGTTCTTGATGTTCGCCGTGTCGATGGGCTGTGTGAACTGCGGCATCGCCGAGGCGTTGGCATCGGCACTCTGCTGTGGCTTGCGCGGCACGGCGTAGTGCAGCTGTATATCAGCACCATAGAGCTCGGTGATGATGGGCTTCAGGAAGCGCAGATAACGCTTCTCGATGCTCGTTACGAAGCTCTCGTTGGGCACACGCAGACGCAAGTTCTCGCCGTCGTAGCCTATGGGCCACACGGGCTTGAACCACTTGACAAACTCCTCCTCCGTAATTGTGAGGCGAAGGCGGTCGAGGCAGTCCTGCCAAACATCGCTATATGTCTGCGTTTGCGTCATTGTGTTAACAAAAAAAGTTGTATCTTTGGGCCAAAACGGGGCTTTCACTTGAGGCGACAAGTCCCACGAAACAGTTCAAATGTTCTGTCTCAATAAGTTAACTTCTCTACCTACTTTTTAGCTTAAACCACTCTCGATTTGCGTGGCGCAATAAGAGCGTTTTGACATTGCAAATATGTGGATAATTTTATTAAAATAAATTCAAAAAACAGTTGCAAAATTCGATTTATTTTATATGGCTAAAGCGGCCATATTTTTGCTAATTATTTTAATTGGCTGATACTTTTATTTTTGAAGATTTTTTTGTAAATTTGCATATTAGAAAATAAGTAACGAAACTAATAATCTATAAAAATAACTAATACTATGGCAAACGAATTGGATAAGCAGGTATTGTCACGAGCCCAGGCTTGGCTCGATGGTGATTACGACGAGGCTACAAAGGCCCAGGTACGTCTTTTGATGGAGAGCAATCCTAACGAGCTGGTAGAGAGCTTCTACAAGGATTTGGAGTTTGGTACGGGCGGTCTGCGCGGCATTATGGGTGTTGGCACCAACCGCATGAACATCTATACCGTAGGTGCTGCCACACAGGGTCTTGCAAACTACCTGAAGCGCAACTTCGAGGGTGAGCAGATCAAGGTTGCCATCTCGCACGACAGCCGCAACAACTCGCGTATGTTTGCCGAGCGCGTGGCCGACATCTTCGCCTCTAATGGCTTCACGGTCTATCTGTTCGACGCTCTGCGCCCCACGCCCGAGCTCTCGTTTGCAATCCGTCAGCTGGGTTGCCAGTCGGGTGTTATGGTCACGGCCTCGCACAACCCCAAGGAGTACAACGGCTATAAGGCCTACTGGAACGACGGCTCGCAGGTGACCTCGCCCCACGATGTCAACATCATCGAGGAGGTGCTCAAGGTTACCGAGACCTCGCAGGTGCTCACGGGCAAGAACCCCGAGAATATCAACATCCTTGGCGAGGAGTTCGACAAGATCTATCTTCAGGCCATCAAGGATCTCTCGCTCTCGCCCGAGGCTGTTGCCAAGCATAACGACATGAAGATTGTCTACACCCCGCTGCATGGTGCCGGTGTGAAGCTCGTTCCCATGTCGCTGCGCAACTACGGCTTCAATAATATTATATGTGTCGAGGAGCAGATGGTTCTCGACGGCAACTTCCCCACCGTGGCCTCGCCCAACCCCGAGGAGCGCAAGACCATGGCTATGGCCATCGAGCTTGCCGAGAAGGAGGGTGCCGACTTTGCCATGGCTACCGACCCCGATGCCGACCGTCTGGGTGTAGCACTGCGCACGGGCAAGGGCGACTATGTTCTGCTCAACGGTAACCAGACCCTGGTGCTGCTTATGAGCTATCAGCTCACCCGCTGGGCCGAGCTTGGCAAGATCACCGGCAAGGAGTTCGTGGTTAAGACCATCGTTACCTCTATGATGCCCGATGCTATCGCCGAGCACTATGGTGTTAAGTGCTACAACTGCCTCACGGGCTTCAAGTATATCGCCAAGATCATCCGCGAGCAGGAGGGCAAGACCAAGTATATCGGTGGTGGTGAGGAGTCGTTTGGCTACCTGCCCGGTGACTTTGTTCGCGATAAGGATGGTGTTGCTGCCATCACCCTCGTTGCCGAGGCTGCTGCGTGGGCTCGCGAGACTATGGGTATCACCCTCTATGAGTGGTTGCAGCAGCTCTACGTCAAGTATGGTTTCTTCCGTGAGGGCCTCGTAAATGTTGTCCGCAAGGGTAAGGATGGTGCTGCCGAGATCCAGCAGATGATGGTCAACTACCGCGAGAACCCGCCCAAGGCGATCCTTGGCTCACCTGTGGTTAAGATCCTCGACTACAAGACTTTGGAGGAGATTGATGTGCGCACTGGCGAGCGTAAGCCTATCGAGGGCATCGACGAGAAGAGCAATGTTCTTCAGTGGCTCACCGAGGATGGCACCAAGGTGTCGGTACGTCCTTCGGGTACCGAGCCCAAGATCAAGTTCTACTTTGGCGTTAAGGCTCCGTTGTGCTGTGTCGAGAAGTTCGACGAGGTGCAGGCTGCGCTGGATAAGAAGTTGGAGGATATCAAGGTTGAGCTTGCGCTCTAATTTGATGTCGTGAGGGTCGTTCTGCGACCGTATACTAATGTGTTAGGGGTTGACTACAAAGGTCAACCCCTAATTGTTGATGGGGGCGCAGTGGCGCAGTTGTGCAGTCGATAGGATTTTGCGCAGTCAATAGGATTTGATAGGATTTGATAGGACTCAATAGGATTAAGCGCAGCCGACATTTACCCGGTAGCAACCTGCTATCCCTATCTCTTCCTATCTCTTCCTATCTCTTCCCATCTCTTCCCATCTCTTCCCTCCCCACCCCTCCCCACCCCTCCCCATATATATACATAGGTATTATTTGCATTTCTCGTTTAAAAGCCGTATATTTGTCTATTCTATTCCCAAGCTATGAAGAGTTACGATATATTTATCAGCTACCGCCGTGAGGATGGCAACGCCTTTGCGCGACAGATGCAGCTCAAACTTGAAAACTACGGTTATCGTGTCTTTTTGGATGTCGAGGAGCTCAAGGATGGTGTCTTCGACCAGCGCATTATCGACGCTATCACCGGGGCGAAGGTCTTCATCGCACTGCTCACTCCGCGCTATCTCTGCCGTTGTGCTAACGACGAGGACTGGGTGCGCAAGGAGATTGAGTGCGCGCTGCAAAACGAGATTCATATCGTGCCTATCAATATAGATCGCCTCTTCAAGGATTTCCCCGAGGATTGCCCTCTGCATGTGCGTGGCGGTATCGGTCAGCACCAGTTCTCGGAGGTCTTTACCGGCCAGCAGTTCTCCACCACCATGCGTGACCTCGACGACAACCGCCTGCGCCCCTACATCCGAGAGGGTAGAGCGGAGGGCGATGGCCCTGTTGGCGGAGGCTCGGTTGTACGCATCCGCCCCGATATGGAGTGCCGTATGTTGCGCTTTGGTGAGCCGGTGGCAACACTCAAGGCCGCGGCCTACAATAAGGTTACGCTGCGCAAGGGTCGCCATGTCTTCGACTTTGTAAGCACCGAGTGCAAGGATGACCATCTGGAGATGACCTACGACGTGAGCAAGGATGAGGACTACTTCGATGTTCGGTTGATGCCTGTTAAGGCAGCCCGCCTTCAGCGCGAGGAGTCGGTGCGTAAAAGGGGGGAGCGAGACGAGCGTGCCAGCAAGTTCAAAGGGGACTTTAAGGTCGGACTTACTGCCACATGGCGATGGCTACGCTGGATACTACTTATATTTGCTATTGCATTTATAGTCATGATTGCAAGTGTAATTATCGACCAGAGAAGAGAGGAGAGACTCGCAGCAGAACAAGAGTTGGCTGAACGCAAGGCTCAAGAGGAGGCGGAGCGCATTGCCCAGGAGGAGGCTGAACGCATCGCTCAAGAGGAGGCTGAACGCAAAGCTAAAGAGGAGGCTGAACGTAAGGCGACAGAGAAAATGGTTGCTGAAGGAAAGGGTCGTAACGGTGTATACCAGATTGGTGACTATTACAATAGAGGCGGCAAACAGGGTGTTGTCTTTGAGGTGTCGGACGGAGGTCGCCATGGTAAGATTGTAAGCCTTGATGTAGTGGAAGAACGTCAGTGGTGTACGGATGAGCAATATTATAGAAAGATTGTTGTTGGCGCATCAAGCACGACCGATGGCAAGGCAAATACCGATAGGGTAATGGTCCGCTCAGATAGCGAGGAATATCCTGCGTTTGAGTGGTGCAGAGCTAAGGGGCGTGATTGGTATCTGCCGGCGAAAGATGAGTTAAAGAGCATATACGCTATTAAAGAGAAAATTAACGATACTCTTGAAAGGCTCGGTAAGATAAAAGTGGGAGAAAATTGGGCGTATTGGTCATCAACAGAGTATGATGATGACGCCGCGTGGGGTGTCGGTATGGACAATGGCAACACCGCCAGCATCGATAAGTTCGGCAGCAGCTACCTCTGTGTGCGCGCCGTGTCCGCTTTTTAGACTTTAGGCTTGGTGGCAGTGGCTGCAGTTTAGCCCTTCAGAAAAAAATCTCTCGATGCAGAAAATCGAGAGATTTTTTTTGCTTTGACACAACCTGTCAAAAAATGGTGGTTACTTTGCACCAGGAACAGAGTTGTAAACAATAAACACAGAGTGACTATGTCGGTAAACTACACAATTGTTTGTCGCCACTGCGGAGCGCAGAGCAACTACACAACCTACACCAATGCCCGCACAATGCTGCATGCCGACCCCGAGGCGGTGATGCACATCGACACCGAGTGTGCCATACGCTGCCCCGTATGTCGCTCGAAGCTGAACACCACCGAGGCCGACTTCCGCGCACAGGTGCACATGGAGCGCAGGGCATAGCCTCGGCTTATAGCGGCATAGAGAAAAAGTAAGGGTATTGTTGCGAGGTTTGAGAAAAATTCAGTAACTTTGAGACATTAAAAGGAGTAAAAGGTAAAAGATATGATAAAGCTAAAGATAGGGGATAGACTCCCCGCATTTCGAAGTACGACACAGAGGGGTGAGGAGTTCTCACTCGAGGAGCTTCTCGGCACACCCACGGTGCTCTACTTCTACCCCAAGGACAACACCTCGGGGTGCACACTCGAGGCCAAGAGCCTGCGCGATGGTAGGGCCGAGCTGCTCGACCGTGGCTACAAGATTGTGGGCGTGAGCCCCGACTCGGTGAAGTCGCACCAGAACTTCTGCGCGAAGCACGATCTGAACTTCACACTGCTGGCCGACACCGACCACTCGCTGGCGGAGGCCGTGGGCGTATGGCAGCAGAAGAGAATGTATGGCCGAGAGTATATGGGCATCGTGCGCACAACGCTGCTGCTGGACAAGGATGCGGTGGTGACACACATCATCGAGAAGGTCGACACGAAGGATGCCTATGGCCAGATAATCAAACTGTTGGATAAGTAATAAAAGAGATATAACTATGGCAGAAAAAGTACAGGTAAATGCCGACAAGCTCAAGGTGCTGTCGGCCGTGATGGACAAGATTGAGAAGGACTTCGGCAAGGGCTCGATAATGCGTATGTCGAGCGAGTCGGTGACCGACGTGCCGGTGATACCGTCAGGCTCGGTGACCCTCGACATGGCACTCGGCGTGGGTGGCTATCCCAAGGGCCGTGTGATCGAGATCTTCGGCCCCGAGTCATCGGGTAAGACGACGCTGGCCATACACGCCATAGCCGAGGCACAGAAGGCGGGCGGTATAGCGGCCTTCATCGATGCCGAGCACGCCTTCGACAGCTACTACGCCCAGAAGCTGGGTGTCGACGTGGACAACCTCCTGGTGTCGCAGCCCGACAACGGTGAGCAGGCCCTCGAGATTGCCGACTCGCTGATTCGCTCTTCTGCTATCGACATCATAGTCATCGACTCGGTGGCGGCACTCACGCCCAAGGCCGAGATCGAGGGCGACATGGGTGACTCGAAGATGGGCCTTCAGGCACGTCTGATGTCGCAGGCACTGCGCAAGCTCACCGCCTCGATATCGAAGACCAAGACCGTATGTATCTTCATCAACCAGCTGCGCGATAAGATTGGCGTGATTTATGGCAATCCCGAGACAACGACAGGTGGTAACGCCCTGAAGTTCTACGCCAGTGTGCGTATCGACATCCGCCGCACGTCGGTGATCAAGGATGGCGACGAGCAGCTCGGCACACGCACCAAGGTGAAGGTGGTGAAGAACAAGGTGGCACCCCCCTTCAAGAAGGCCGAGTTCGACATCATGTTCGGCGAGGGTATCTCGCGCGTGGGCGAGATCGTAGACCTCGGCGTGGACTACGAGATAATCCGCAAGGCGGGCTCGTGGTTCTCGTATGGCGACCGCAAGATAGGTCAGGGACGCGACGCGGTGAAGGAGGTGCTCAAGGGCGACGATGCCCTGCGCGAGGAGATCGAGCTGCGCATACGCGAGGCTATGGCCGAGGAGCGCAACAAGTAGTGCGTGCCACATATAACTAACTCGAACACGGCTGCCGGCAGGGTAGTCGTGTTTCGGGGTTTTATGATATTTCACTAAATGGAGAGGGTATGGAGTATTCACCGCAAGATGAGTTATTGATTGAGGCGAAGTGGCAGGAGCTCGCAGAGGCTTGTCGCAAGGCCAAGGTGTGCCGTCGCGATGGCGACTGGGAGTTCATCAAACGAGCCTTCTTCCTCGCCAAGGAGGCACACAAGGGTGTGCGCCGCCGCTCGGGTGAGCCATACATCATCCACCCCATAGAGGTTGCGCTGATAGCCGTGCGCGAGATAGGCCTCGGCAAGAAGTCGGTGGTGGCTGCGCTGCTGCACGACGTCGTAGAGGATACGGAGTACACCGTGGAGGATATATCGCGCATATTTACGCCCAAGATAGCCTCGATGGTCGACGGCCTGACGAAGATGTCGGGTGTGTTCAATGCCGACAAGTCGGAGCAGGCCGAGTACTTCCGCAAGGTGCTGCTCACGCTCTCGGACGACGTGCGCGTGATAATCATCAAGATTGCCGACCGACTGCACAACATGCGCACGCTGGGCTCCATGCCCCACAACAAGCAGATCAAGATAACCAGCGAGACAATATACCTCTTCGTGCCGCTGGCCTACCGCCTCGGACTGCATGCCATAAAGTCCGAGCTCGAGGACCTGTGCATGAAGTATCGCTTCCCGGTGGAGTATGCCGAGATAAAACGCAAGATAGATGAGACCGAGCCCGAGCGACAGCAGTATATCGACCGCTTTATGGCCCCTATACGCGCCGTGCTCGACCGCAACGGCTTCCAGTATGAGATGACGGCGCGCGTGAAGAGCGTCTACTCCATCTGGAACAAGATGCGCCGCAAGGAGATACCCTTCGAGGAGGTCTACGACCTCTTCGCCATACGCATCGTCTTCAAGGCTCTGCCCTTCCCCTCGGAGAAGACCCAGTGCTGGCAGATATACTCGTGTGTGACCGACATCTACACCCCCAAGCCTGACCGTCTGCGCGACTGGATATCCATACCCAAGAGCAATGGCTATGAGGCCCTGCACTCCACGGTGATGGGCCCCGATGGTATATGGGTGGAGGTGCAGGTGCGTACCGAGCGCATGGACGATATTGCCGAGCGAGGCTTTGCTGCGCACTGGAAGTATAAGCACGCCTCGATATCGCAGGAGGAGGATGGTCTGGATAAGTGGCTCAAGAAGGTGCGCGATGCGCTGAACAGCCCGGCAGAGAATGCGCTGGAGTTTCTGGATAACTTCAAACTATCGCTCTACAAGACCGATGTTGTGGTATTCACACCCAAGGGTGAGCCGCAGACGTTGCCCTATGGAGCCACGGCTCTGGACTTCGCCTACGAGATACACACCAAGATTGGCAACCACGCCATAGGTGCAAAGATAAACCACAAGATAGAGCCTGTGACGGCCGTGGTTAAGAGTGGCGACCAGATAGAGATTATCACGGCCGAGAGTGCCCACCCCAAGGCCGAGTGGCTCAATGCGGTGGTGACAAGCAAGGCGCGCCAGGCTATTCAGGACTACCTGAAGAGCGAGCGCGAGGATAATATCGAGTATGGCATGCAGCTGCTAACAGAGCGTCTTGCCGAGTTCAATGTGCAGTTAAGTGGCCGTGTGCTGCGCAAGCTGATGCCCGCCTACGACTGCCGCAACAAGGACGAGCTGTATAGTAAGATAGGTGCCGGCATCGTACAACTCGACAACCTGGGTAAGCTGCTCAAGGAGAACTCGTCACGAAAGATTCTCAAGTTCTGGAAGCTGCTGCTGCCCGGCATGAGCGATGAGAGTGCCGAGGAGCAGGACATAGACCTCGACGATGAGGCAGCCTCGCTCGACGATACGGCAGTGGAGGATCAGGTGCTCCGCCCCGAGCCGGAGTTTGTCATGGCGGAGTGTTGCGAGCCCATCCCGGGTGATAATGTCGTGGGCTACCGCGATCCCGAGACGGGGCGCATCATAGTCCATAAGTCAACCTGCGATACGCTTATACGTCTTGCTGCACAGTTCGGACAGAACATCATCAAGGAGGAGATCAAGTGGTCGCAGCAGAAGGCCGTCTCATATTTGGCTACCATAGAGATCCGTGGCATCGACCGCACGGGCATCATTCTGGATTTGACGAAACTTATCACAGCCGACTTCAGCATAAATATGCGAGCTATAAGTATTCAGAGCCATGATGGAATATTCGAGGGCACGGTGAGCATCTATGTCAAGGATATCGAGAGCCTGAATATTCTGCTCGACAATATCCGAGCTATCCGAGGCATTGAGAGTGTTAAGCGCACGCTCAATACATAGCCTTGTCGGTGGGGTAGTCGCTGCTGCGCTCTGCTCCAGATACCGATTTATGACATATTGAATATAGACAATAATTAACCTAAATTTCACATACGTTTATGGCATCAATTTTTTCACGAATTATAGCAGGTGAGATTCCCTGTTATAAGGTTGCGGAGAACGATCGCTTCTTCGCCTTTCTGGATATCGCACCTCTGGCCAAGGGTCACACTTTGGTAGTTCCCAAGCTCGAGGTTGACTATTTCTACGACCTGGAGGATGACGAGCTGCAGGAGATGATTGTTTTCGCGAAGCAGATTGCGAAGAAAATCAAGGCAACTACAGAGTGTAAAAAGGTCGCAACGGTCGTTTTGGGCCTCGAAGTGGCCCATGCGCACATCCATTTGGTGCCTATGAACACCGAAAAGGATGTCGATTTTAGCCGTGAGAAGCTCAAATTAACTCCCGAAGAGTTTGCCGAAGTAGCCGCTTCATTGCAATAATAAGGGGCTGTTGATAACTATATAAATAGTTGATTTTAAAAAGGGTAGGTTGTTTATTACGGCCTGCCCTCTCTGTTTGTTTTAACATAATGTAGCTACCGAAATCAAAATCTGCATTTTCGCACTTGTTGGCTGTAAATTTCGCAATATTTTCACCAATTCTTTACATTTGAAATTACATTTGTAACACAACCACTTTTGTAAACCTATTACAATATTAACAAATGTAACTCTCATCTCACTGTTTATAACTGTTAATAGTTACAACTGTTAATATTTGAGCTACGTTAAAAACCTGCATTTAATCCGGTCAAATCATAGATGTTAAATTATTATATTATAAATATCAAGTATCGTATTATCAGTAAGTTACAAAATGCAGATAAAGTATATTATAGCTATATGGTGGTATATGGGTGGTTTTAATGGCTGGTTTATGTATATAGGAGATAATATTTGTAAAGTAGACAAAATCAACGATATATTAATTTTTATATAAAGTGATTTATAGTATATTTGATTTTCCGATTTTTACAATAAAGCACTTTGTTACAGTTGTGAATATTGTTAACAGAGCTGCGCACTTTACTTTTGTGTAAAATATTTGCTTTACAAAAATAAATGTGTTATCTTTGTAAAAACATTGGATGATGAAGGAAAAACTTGACATTTTAATAAAATCGACGGGTCATACAGCCACCTCTTTTGCCAGACTGCTCGATGTGCAGCCCTCTGGAATCTCCCATATTTTGTCGGGTCGCAACAAGCCGAGCTTCGATTTTGTGGTAAAGATTCTTCGCGCCTTCCCCGCTATTAACCCTGATTGGTTGCTGCTCGGTTCGGATCAGATGTATCGTGATGGAGTGACTTCCCCTATTGCCTCATCGGATAAGGATGCTGTAGAGGATGCGTCGCTCTTCGAGGCGGAGAAAAATATCGAAATGTCGGAGGGCGAAAATTTGTCGGAAAATGAGTTGCCGTCAGATTTTCAACAGATGCAAATTTCATCTACTACGTCGCGCCGCATCGAGCGAGTGATTGTCCTCTATGCTGATCGCTCGTTTGAGAGTTACTCTGCGAAGTAAATCAGATTATATATAAATAAGTGTTGGGGCGAGGCATCGAATTTTGGATCTCTCGCCCGCTCTATCTATTTGCATACATCGGATAAATATGCGTAGAATATGCATATATATGAATTAAAAGTGCGAAAGATTTTGCTCCATTTAGAGCGAAATTAGAGTATTGTGTTCGAGGGGTTGTTCTTGTCGCGCAGCTTTTGCAGCTCGTACATGCGGTCGCGGTGGCGCATGGCTGCGGCAAAATCGAGGCTCTTGGCAGCCCGCTCCATCTCCTTCTTGGCCTTGTCTATCAGCTCGTCGATACTCTCCATGGTGGCGTACTCGGAGCTCTTCTCCGCAGCCTCGGCGGGTGCATAGTGATCTTCGTACAGGGGATATACGGTCATATCGGGCTTGTTGTCGCCTCGGTTGTTGAGCAGGGTGCTCTGGCCCGTGCCGCTCTTCTGCGCCTGGCGCGGTATGATGTTGTTCTCTATGTTGTAGCGTATCTGTCTTTCGCGGCGACGGTTGCTCTCCTCCGTGGCAAACTTTATGGAGTCGGTGATCTCGTTGGCGTAGAGCACAACGTGTCCGTTGGAGTGGCGTGCTGCGCGGCCTGCAATCTGCGTTATGGAGCGTATGTTTCGTAGGAAGCCCTCCTTGTCGGCATCCAGAATTGCGACCAGCCCCACCTCCGGCAGGTCGAGACCCTCGCGCAGCAGGTTAACACCCACAAGCACATCTATCTGGTCGTCGCGAAGATCCTCCAGAATGGCAATGCGGTCGAGTGTGTCCACGTCGGAGTGGATGTATCTGTTGCGTATGCCTATGCGGTCGAGGTACTTCGACATCTCTTCGGCCATGCGCTTGGTGATTGTCGTGACGAGTATCTTGTCGCCACGCTTCACGCGGCTGTCTATAAGGTCGAGCAGGTCATCTATCTGGTTCTCCGTGACACGCACGTCGAGGGGTGGGTCGATAAGTCCTGTCGGGCGTATGAGCTGCTCTACGACCACGCCCTCGCTCTTGGTCAGCTCATAGTTTGCGGGCGTAGCACTCACATATATCTTCGTGGGTGTGAGCATCTCGAACTCGGGGAATTTCAGCGGTCGGTTGTCCTTTGCTGCCGGCAGGCGGAAGCCATACTCCACAAGGTTCTCCTTGCGGGCGCGGTCACCGCCATACATGCCATGCACCTGGGGCAGTGTGACGTGGCTCTCGTCTACCACGGTGATAAAGTCCTTCGGGAAGAAGTCCAGCAGACAGAATGGGCGTGAGCCCTCGGGGCGGCCGTCAAAGTAGCGTGAGTAGTTCTCTATGCCGGAGCAGTAGCCCAGCTCCTTGATCATCTCCAGGTCATACTCGACCCTCTGCTTGAGACGTTGTGCCTCGAGGGGTCGCTCCTCGCGCTCGAAGTAGGCTATCTGCTTGCCCAGGTCGAGGTATATCTCGCTTATGGCGGTATTTATGCGCTGCTGTGTCGTCACAAAGAGGTTGGTGGGGTATAGCGTAACGCTATCCAGCGACGACAGCTTTGCTCCCGTTGATGGGTCGATGCTGTATATCGCCTCTACCTCGTCGTCGAAGAATACCACCCTGAAGCATTGGTTGCCAAACTCGCCAAAGGCGGCCATTATATCTATTGTCTCGCCCGTGACGCGGAATGTGGCGGGTTGCAGCTCCAGCTCGGTGCGGGTGTAGAGTGCCTCCACGAGGCGGTAGAGGAACTTCTTGCGGTTGTGTCGCTCGCCCACCTTAACCTCTATTGCCGTCTTGTGGAAGTCGTCGGGGTTGCCGCAACCATAGAGGCACGACACACTCGACACGACGATAACATCTTTTCTGCCCGATAGCAGGGTGGCCACGGTCTTTAGTCGCAGCTTCTCGATCTCGTCGTTTATCGAGAGATCCTTCTCGATGTAGGTGTCGGTGGTGGGTAGGTAGGCCTCGGGCTGGTAGTAGTCGTAGTACGACACGAAGTACTCGACGGCGTTCTCCGGAAAGAAGTTTTTGAACTCGCCGTAGAGCTGTGCTGCGAGGGTCTTGTTGTGGCTTAATACGAGTGTCGGGCGGTTGAGCTGTGCGATGACATTGGCAATCGTGAAGGTCTTGCCCGAGCCCGTAACGCCCATCAGCGTGGTATGCGGAGTGTGTGAGCGGATGGCATCTACCAACTGCTCGATAGCCTCGGGCTGATCACCCATGGGCGCATAATCCGACACAAGCTTAAAATCCATACTACAAAGATATGGCAGATGATGCAAAAAACAAAATGTTGAAAAATATTTTGGTAATATTTATCGTCTGTGCCCACCTCGAAAAAAGAGTATATAACTGTGATATTGTAATGATAATATGGTGTAAATCATCCTATTGTTGTTCGTCGGCAGGTCGTGTAAAGATTAAAATACTTTGTTGCTCGAAAAATATTCGAATTATGTGTAAATCGTGTTAAAAAAGTTTATGCAGATTATGGCTTTGAAAATTAAAAATATTTGCTATCTTTGACCCGATAAACGGCTGTAGACTCATTTAGAGTCTATTGAGATGTGAAATTTTTTTAATTTAATAACTTAAAACTATCTATGAAGAATTATTTGGTAATGCTGGCACTACTCTTTGGTGCTATGTTTACAGTCGGTTGCGACAAGGATCCTCAAGAGCCTGACACCCCCGTTGGTGAGAAGCCTGTCGTAGCTGTGGAGGCCGGTGAGGTTACCGAGACAACCTTCACCTTCACCATCGTGTCGTCTGTTCCCGGCGACTACGCCTACTATGTGTCGAAGAAGGCCGATAACAGCGACCGCCCCACGATCAGCGATTGGTTTACCCCCGAGACATCAGGTGCTGTTGAAGGCAGTGTTGAGGTGACCATTACCGATCTTGTTGACAACACCGACTACGAGCTCTTTGTTGTGGTTCGCAGTGCCGTGGGTGATGTGATGAGCGACGTTAAAAAGCAGTCGTTCACTACGCTCAACGATGGCCAGTATGATGTAATTGAGGTTGTGTCAACAAGCTACAACACGATCGTCTTCAATATCAACCTTGAGGGTAACTACCTCTTCTACCCCGTAGCACAGGAGGAGCTCGACTACTACGGTGCGACTGCCGAGGAGTATGTGGTGATGTATGGTATCTACGCTAGCGGTTTTAGAAGCTACGAGTGGATCGATGGCGAGTACTATGAGGGCAATGCGATGCATGTAAAGCCCGGTCGTGAGTACACCATCATTGCAGTGAATGTCGACAATGGTATGGATAAGAACGTAATCGGTGAGTTCTACTCGGTTCAGTGCACCACACCCTCAAAGCCGCAGTCGGAGGCCTCGGTTGCCGTTACATTGAGCAACATCACCTCTACGACGGTTACCATTGCTTTGGAGCCCAATGCCAACGTAGCATCGTACTATGTCTATGTACGCGATAAGTCGTGGGTAGATACGATCATCGCGGGCTATGGCGAGGAGATGCTTGCCCAGCTCATTTTGTACCCATCGTCAGGTTCGTGGTACTTCACCGCAGCTGCCGAGGAGACTTGGACGGGTCTTCTGCCCAACACCGAGAATGTTGTGATGGTATATCTGACCGATACGGCCGGTGCCGTAGCACTCTCTATGGAGACCTTTACCACGGCCGGTGCTTCAGGCCCTGCTGCCGAGGTTGATGCCGAGCTTAAGGCTGCCGAGGTTGATGGTCACAAGACCCTCGAGCTCTTTGTATCTACAGATTGTGCCGCATCCGTAAAGTATGCCTTCAATACCACGGCCGATGTCGACATACAGCGTAATAAGGGCCTCAGCGATGCATCTATCGCAGCAAGCTTCGGCGCAGACTTCGATGAGGCGCAGATGCGTGATGTCAACTCTGTTGGTGTTAAGATCGCGCTCGAGGATCTCTGGCCCGAGGTAGAGTACACCGCTATTGTGCTTGTTAAGACTGCCGAGCAGGTTGAGACCGTTAAGACACTTACCTTTACCACCGAGTCGTTGCCCATCCCCGCTCGTGTTGAGTCAGACCTCTTCACATCGCTTATCGGCGAGTGGACGGTGTCGTATGACTTTATCGATTACACCGCACAGAATAGCCGCATCGAGGATGCTGTTGTGACCATAGCTGCCGGCGTTGACGACAAGACAAATGCCGACTACCGCGCACAGAACCGCCTTGTAATCCTCAACTGGCCATTCCAGCCCGATTATGAGAAAAACCCCATTGCGACATATACTCCGCAGTTCTTGATGGAGTCATCGAGCTATTGGCGCGACAATCCTGCTCTGGCTTATCGTGACTACGGCCCCAAGGTGTTCCTGGAGATCGCCGAGGGTGATAAGGTGACAATGCCTACCGCCAAGAATATGTACTTCTACAACTGGGATGCTAACGGCTATCTGCTCAACTTCTACGGTTGCGACTATGCAAACAAGATGACTGCTCCGGCACCCTTCCCCGTGGAGGTTAAGGATGGTGGCGATACCATTGTTATCGGTGCTTATCAGTCGGGTGAGGAGTTCGGTTATGGCCTCTATCGTCCTTCGGTGTTCCGCAACAATCAGGACGCTTGGTGTGTTGCTACCTCGGATATAATCTTAAAGCGAGTTAAGTAATTTCAGTGGTATCGGTAGCATCAATGTGCTGCCGATACCGATTTTAAAATCATAAGAGAATGAAAAGATTATCATTTTTGATGTTGCTGCTCGCCTTTGTGGGACTCGCCTCATGTGAGCAGAGCGACCCCAAGGCAGACTTCACTCTTCAGTTGAGCGTAGATAATTCGCAGATCTATGCCAACGGTGCTCAAACAGCAACCTTCACCGTTGTTAAGCGCGATGCAGCATCGGGCAGTGTTGATGTAACCTCGGAGTGTACCATCTATAATGTTATCACGGGCGAGGCCCTTGATGGCAATAGCTTTGCTACCACCGAGCATGGCTCATATACCTTCTGTGCCAAGCTTGACGGCGTAGAGTCCAACGACGTCATGGTCGTTGCCAAGCAGGTTACGGACGATACGCGCATCGTAACTCTCTCGGCCTCGGCACAGGAGCTTGAGGTGGGCCAGAGTGTAGTCTTCAGCGTAGACTGCAACGGTCAGGATGTGACCCCTCTGTGCTACTTCTATAATGCCGATGGCGATGTGAAGCTCTCATCCGAAGAGTTCGCTGCCGATGAGGCAGGTAGCTACTCGTTCTATGCCATGTACGAGGATACCAAGTCGAACTTGGTTACGGTGGTCTTTGTTCAGGCGGCACCTGGAGAGTTGGAGCTCTCGGCATCTGCCACAACCATTGATGCCGATGGTAAGAGCCAGGTGACCTTCACCGTAAAGCAGGATGGTGAGGATGTTACGGCATCGTGCGACATTTATAACGCGGCCGGCGATGTGAAGTTGGCCACCAACAGCTTTGCCACTACCGAGGCGGGTAGCTACTCGTTCTACGCCATGAAGGATGGTGCTAAATCTAATGTTGTTGCTGTGACCGCCGTGGCTGTTGAGCCCGAGGCTCCCATCGAGCTTTCGGCCTCGACACTTCAGATTAAGGCTAATGGCGTTGACTTTGCTCTCTTCACCGTTAAGCAGGAGGGTAATGATGTTACTTCCGAGTCGGTTATCTATGCCAACGATGGCGTTGTTCAGGGTAGCCGCTTTGCAACCCTTACCCCCGGCAGCTATACCATCTATGCAGAGAAGAACGGTGTTCGTTCCAACGAGGTAGTCCTCACCGCAGAGGCCGTCACCGAGAGTGGCAAGACGATAGTCTTTGCCGAGGGTGTAACGCTCACCTCGGGCTGGTACGACGTCAACAAGTATGGTCAGGGCGACAATGGCGATATCAACATGTGTTGGGCAGCCACTTCGTCGAATATGATTCAGTGGTTCCAGGATAGATATGTCGCAGCCGGCAATACGTTGCCCGCAAATGCTGTCAGTGGCCCCGGTCGCAATGCTATCGGCGATAAGGCCCACACCTATGAGCTGGCCGTGATGGAGATCTTCTGGTCGGAGTGGAAGAATGATCGCGGAGGCCACATGGAGGAGGCCATACCGTGGTATTTCGAGGGTGTGCTCAACGGTGGCGAGTACGCCTCACCAGGCTCGCAGGCTGTGCCCCTGACCGATGGTGGCTACTGGAAGGATATATGGAGCGATGTCACCCCCTACATGTATTGTGACTACGACAGCACGGTTGGTTATACCAGCTGCCTCAATAACTATTACTTGTGGGGCAACGGCACCGACTACCTCGGTGTTGAGCGTCTGAAGATCGTCTCGGATCTCATTGTCGATGCCTTCGAGCACGGTATGGCCGGTCTTACCATCAGCCTTGCCGCCAACGTCTCGTCGGCTCACCACGCCACAACGCTGTGGGGCTATGAGATTGATAATGCCACGGGTCTTGTAACACGTCTATGGATCACCGACTCTGACGATTTGACGAAGCAGCCCAAGCAGCCGTTGCTCAACGAGTACTCGGTATCTATTGCCGACGGCAAGTCGCATGTTAAGCTCACGGGTAATACCCGCTACGGCTCATGCTACATCGTGTCGTTACACCCCTTGTCGGGCTATAAGAGATAGCGCGAAGCCGACATTTTGGTGGAGTATGGTTGGCTCGGTACTCCACCCCTAATTTACCCCAAAAACCCAAATTTGAGTAAGATGTACAGAAATTTCGACTTTTATTGCAAGGGGCAGTCATGCTATGAGGCTCCTATGCTCATTGACTTTTGCGTAGAACTTGAGGCCGGTTTCCAGGGCAGTGGAGGCTTCGATGTGGATGCCCCGGGTTTTAACGGTGGCGAGGATAATCCGGAGAATGAGTTATAACCGATAAATGATTAGACGTATGAAAAGGTTTATTGTCGCTTTATCGGTGCTCCTTGTCTTGGGCTCATGTACCACGTCCGAAGATGTTGTTATCTCGCCGGTGGTGCAGGATGCCGAGATGATAAATGTTGTAGTTAGGGCAGAACAGATTGTTGAGGCGGAGGATGATACACGCCTTGCCATCGACGGAAATGCAACCCGCTGGGAGGTTGGTGATAAGTTTAGTGCCATACTCATAACGATGGATGAGAACGTGGTAGATGCGGTGTTCGAGATTAAGAGCCCCTCTGCCATATCGGCAGATGGGCGCAGTGCCACATTTGAGGGCGAGGTGCCGGCGGGCAGTTATAGCCAACTTATAGCCTACTATCCGAGTGCCTCGATCATGAGCTACTACACTATCTCGCTCGATAGGCAGGCTGCAAACAACCTCTTTATGGTGGCAAACCACAAGACATCGCTTACCATCAGCGAGGAGACCAACGAACTGCCTATATCGTTCCAGCATCTGATGCACAAGGTCGACTATAAGCTGTCGCTGGCCGATGGGTACTCGTCTGCCGACCTTCAGGCCAACAATATTGCCATCGAGATGACGGCTACGGATAAGAGTGGTGTGGTCAGCTTTCCGCAGGTGCAGACCTATGGACTTGTTTACGGCAGTCTGACCACGAAAAGTAGCAGCACCTCAAACTGGCTCTATGTCACCAACCATGATTTTGTTGCCGAGCCTACCGTGTCGATGATTATGTTCCCGGAGAATACCCACATCGACATGGTCTTCACCTTTAATATATACATCGACAACGAGAAGCGATACGAGATCACCAAGCCTGCGCGTACGATGAAGATGTCGTCGGGTCGCTCGACAGTTGTTAACCTCGTGTTGAGCGAAGAGAATAGGGTAGGCGGTGGCACTATCATTGAGCAGAGCGATATCACACTTGTCGCCTCGAAGAGTACGCTCATGGCCAATGGCTCAGACACGGTTCAATTGACCGTTACGGAGGAGGGCGGCAACGATGTTACCCTCTACTCATCTTTCTATGCCAATGGCCAGAAGCTGACGAGTAGCACCTTTAAGACCTTCAACCCCGGCAGTTATACCATCTATGCGGAGAAGAACGGTGTTCGTTCCAACGAGGTAGTCCTCACCGCAGAGGCCGTCACCGAGAGTGGCAAGACGATAGTCTTTGCCGAGGGTGTAACGCTCACCTCGGGCTGGTACGACGTCAACAAGTATGGTCAGGGCGACAATGGCGATATCAACATGTGTTGGGCAGCCACTTCGTCGAATATGATTCAGTGGTTCCAGGATAGATATGTCGCAGCCGGCAATACGTTGCCCGCAAATGCTGTCAGTGGCCCCGGTCGCAATGCTATCGGCGATAAGGCCCACACCTATGAGCTGGCCGTGATGGAGATCTTCTGGTCGGAGTGGAAGAATGATCGCGGAGGCCACATGGAGGAGGCCATACCGTGGTATTTCGAGGGTGTGCTCAACGGTGGCGAGTACGCCTCACCAGGCTCGCAGGCTGTGCCCCTGACCGATGGTGGCTACTGGAAGGATATATGGAGCGATGTCACCCCCTACATGTATTGTGACTACGACAGCACGGTTGGTTATACCAGCTGCCTCAATAACTATTACTTGTGGGGCAACGGCACCGACTACCTCGGTGTTGAGCGTCTGAAGATCGTCTCGGATCTCATTGTCGATGCCTTCGAGCACGGTATGGCCGGTCTTACCATCAGCCTTGCCGCCAACGTCTCGTCGGCTCACCACGCCACAACGCTGTGGGGCTATGAGATTGATAATGCCACGGGTCTTGTAACACGTCTATGGATCACCGACTCTGACGATTTGACGAAGCAGCCCAAGCAGCCGTTGCTCAACGAGTACTCGGTATCTATTGCCGACGGCAAGTCGCATGTTAAGCTCACGGGTAATACCCGCTACGGCTCATGCTACATCGTGTCGTTACACCCCTTGTCGGGCTATAAGAGATAGCGCGAAGCCGACATCTTGGTGGAGTATGGTTGGCTCTGTACTCCACCCCTAATTTACCCCAAAAAACAATCTCAAATATAAAGGGACTGTCGCAACCTCTCTGTTGGACAGTCCCTTATTCTATACAAGGGTATGCTTCACCCTCGCCGCATGGTGGGTTATCGCTTTGAGTATCGTGCGATAAACGCCTTGTTGACAATCACCCTCACTTCACGATGCAGAGCTCGGAACTCTACGGGCGTAGCACCGAGTAACTCGCCATCGACCTCCAGAGGTGTCTCGGGCGAGGACTCTATGCGTATCTTCTTGCCTTGGGCATGGAGAACGTGGCCTATAGAGTATATGTTGCCGTTGAACAGACGTCGCAGACGGAATACCACATGCCACCAGTGCAGTGGCCTGATCATGGTGATGTCGAGCAGACCGTCATCTACTACGGCTGCGGGAAGCTGCTGAATACCACCGCCATTATATTTGCCCACGCCTACGGCGATGCTGAATAGCAGGTTGTTATATACCAATCTGTCATCCACCCACAGCTTTACACCTGTCGACTTATGCTTGAAGAAGGTGCGTATCATGTGCCATAGGTAGATGCCGCTTCTCGACTTCTTGTCGGAGCGGCCAATGTGGTAGTTGCGTATTACCGCAGCATCAAAGCCCAGTCCTGCGACATTGGCTACATATCGTGTCTGACGGTATTGCGACTCCTCATACTCCACCTCGGCAACATCCTGCAGGAAGGTGTAGCCCTCCTTTATGGCGCGTACAGCCTCCGAGTAGCGTGTCGGTATGCCGAACATGCGTATCCAGTCGTTACCCGTACCCACGGCAATTACGGCTACCGTAACCTCCGAGGGTGCAACCTGCTTCTGGATGAAAAGGCCGTTAACGACCTCATGCAGGGTGCCGTCGCCACCAATTACGATGATGTGGCGATAGCCCTTGTTGATGGCCGACACGGTAAGCTCCGTGGCGTGATACTTATGCTCGGAGAATACTGCCTCGCAGCTGATGTTGTTGTCGCGCAACAGCTTGGATATAAAGGGGTAATCGTCTAACCCCTTGCCCGATCCGGCAATGGGGTTGACGATTACGAACCACTTTGCGCCACTCTCTACAGTGGGCCTATCCAGTGTCTGCTCCCTGATCATCCTACTACTTCTTGGGGGCGTTGCGCAGGGTGTTAAGCAGGAAGTCGTAGAACTTCTCTACCGAGGCGATGTTTACCTTCTCGTCGGGTGAGTGGGGGTAGCAGATGGTAGGACCAAACGAGATCATGTCCATGCCGGGGTACTTGGCACCGATGATACCGCACTCCAGACCTGCGTGGATAGCCTTGATAGCAGGGCGTACACCATACAGAGCCTCGTAAGAGGAGAGCATAGCCTTCAGGATAGGCGACTGCATATTTGGATTCCAGCCATCGTAAGCTCCCGAGAGCTCAACACAGCCACCAGCCATCTCGAAGAGAGCCTTGATAGCATCGCCCACAGCCTCCTTCTCGGAGCGTACCGATGAGCGGATGAGAGTCTGCAAACGAATCTGCTTACCATCTGACACGACACGTGCCAAGTTATTAGAGGTCTGCACCAAGCCCTCCATAGCCACCGACATACGCTGAACACCATTGGGGCAACCGCACACGGCACGAATCAACGAGTGAGACTCCAAGTGAGGAATGATAGCCTTGGGGCACTCAATCTCCTCGGCGAAGATCTCGATACTATCCTCGATACCCTCGAACTCCTTGATGATAATCTTCTCGTAAGACTTAACATTAGCCTCGAAGATAGCCTTCTCAGCCTCACGAACTACGACAACAGCCCAAGCCTCGCGGGGAATAGCGTTACGCATATTACCACCCTCAACCAATGCAAGCTCCAAGCCGTAAGACTCAGTCTCCTGACGCAACAAGCGGAACAA
>CALGRZ010000008.1 GCA_937880705.1 uncultured Alistipes sp. | reverse complement strand
GCGGTGAGGGCAAACATAGCAAAAAACAGTGTTATTATAAGGTGTCGCATAGTGTCATTTAAGTTTGTAGTGTAACATTTAATCGATATGATGTGGCTACGCACCATACAAATTTACAAAAAATTTGGCAATGAGAGTGCTACGGCACAATAATTTGGTGGCGGAGGGTGGTTTTTTCGTAGTTTTTTATACCTTTGCCTTATATAACAAAACTTATAGAACAGACCTTAAAATATCACTGTATGAAAGAGGTACTCAAATTTTACAAGGACTTTCCCAAGGAGGGAATCATCTTCGTAGATATTATCCCCTATCTCCAGAACAAGGAGGTATTCAAGAGCCTTATTACCAAGGTCGGCGAGGCCTGCACAACGCCCAATATCGTGGCTCCCGAGGCGCGAGGCTTCCTCTTTGCTGCTCCGCTGCTCACCGAGTGCAACCATGTCGAGAACATCATCCCCGTGCGCAAGAGCGGTAAGCTCCCCTTTGCCGAGGGTGACCTCCACGAGGTACTTATCGAGAAGGAGTATGGCTGCGACAAGCTCTACTACCGCCAGAGCGACATCGCCGCAGGTAAGCCCTGTGGCGACTGCTTCGAGCTCACCATCCTCGACGACGTGCTGGCCACAGGTGGCACAGCCGAGGGTCTGGCACGCTCACTCGAGGCCTTGACCATAACCGTCGAGGGCAAGAGCTACGGCGTGCGCATCAAGGAGTTTGTCTTCATCGTCGAGATCGAGGAGCTGGGCGGTGCCGCACGTCTCGAGAAGATTGCACCCGTAAGGTCGATAACAAAGATATAGCACATCGGAGAGTATGTCGGTGATGCAGCGCGATATAAAGTTTGTAGGTGGCGTGGGCGAGGTACGCGCACGCCTGCTGGAGCGTGAGATCGGGGTACGCACCGTGGGTGACCTAATCTACCGCTTCCCCTACCGCTACATCGACCGCACACGCACACTCCTGCTCTCCGAGGTCGACGAGAGCATGGAGTCGACCTATGTGCAGCTACGCTGCCGACTGATGGGCCTCTCCTACACAGGTGAGGGTGCCAAGCGTCGCCTCATAGTCGAGATAAGCGACAGCTCGGGCATAGGCGAGCTGGTATGGTTTCACGGCATCAAGTGGATAGAGAAGCGACTGGAGGTGGGGCGCGAGTATATAATCTTCGGCCGCCCGGGGCTCTTCCGCAACCGCGTGAGCATCATACACCCCGACATCGAGAGTGTCGAGCAGGCACTGTCGCGCAAGCAGGAGAGTGGCTTTCAGGGGCTCTACGCCTCGACCGAGAAGCTCTCGCAGGCCATAGGCCACAAGGCGATGCAGACAATCGTACACAACGCCTGGCAGCTGGTTGCCGCCGATGCCTCGGCCATCGTAGACCCGCTACCCGACTCTATGCGCCAGCGCAACGGCCTTATGCCCCTTGCCGAGGCACTCTACAACATACACTTCCCGCAGTCGGCCGAGAGGCTGCGCGCAGCACAGTACCGCCTGAAGTACGACGAGTTGCTCGGCGTGCAGCTCACCATACAGGCACGACGCTCGGCACGTCAAGCAGCAAACAACGGCTTTATCTTCCCCCGCGTGGGCGAGGCCTTCAACACATTCTTCCGCGAGAAGCTGCCCTTCAGCCTCACGGGAGCACAGCAGCGTGTCATCAAGGAGATACGCGCCGACATGGTCTCGGGCAAGCAGATGAACCGCCTGCTGCAGGGCGACGTGGGCAGTGGCAAGACCATGGTGGCCTTCATGTCGATGCTGCTTGCCGTGGACAATGGCTACCAAGCCTGCATCATGGCACCCACCGAGATTCTCGCACGCCAGCACTACGCCTCTATGATGCGCTTTGCGGAGGGTCTGAAGGGTGTTAAGGTGGCTGTGCTCACAGGAGCCTCAAAGGCGAAGGAGCGACGTGCAGCACTCGAGGGCATAGCCTCGGGCGAGGTCAACATCCTCGTCGGCACACACGCCCTTATCGAGGATCGTGTGCAGTTTGCCAACCTGGGCTATGTGGTCATCGACGAGCAGCACCGCTTTGGCGTGGAGCAGAGGGCCAAGCTCTGGACCAAGAACCTGCAACCGCCACATATACTGGTGATGACCGCGACACCCATACCCCGCACATTGGCCATGACGCTCTATGGCGACCTGGAGGTGTCGGTTATCGACGAGCTGCCCCCCGGCCGTCAGCCCATACGCACCTACCACTACTACGACTCGGCACGTCTGCGCATGTTCGGCTTTCTGCGACAGGAGATAGCCAAGGGGCGTCAGGTATATATCGTCTACCCGCTTATCAAGGAGTCGGAGAAGATGGACTACAAAGATCTGGAGGATGGCTACGAGTCCATCTCGCGCGACTTCCCGCTACCGCACTACCGCACTACGGTATGCCACGGCAAGATGCGCAACGAGGATAAGGATGCTGCCATGGCGCAGTTCAAGCGCGGTGAGGCCGACATACTTGTTGCCACCTCGGTCATCGAGGTGGGTGTCGACGTGCCCAACGCCACGGTGATGGTCATCGAGTCGGCCGAGAGGTTTGGCCTCTCGCAGCTCCACCAGCTGCGTGGTCGCGTGGGCCGCGGTGGCGAGCAGTCCTACTGCATACTTATGTCGGGCGAGAAGCTGTCGAAGGAGAGCCGTGCGCGCCTCGAGGCTATGTGCGCCACCAACGATGGCTTTGAACTCTCGGAGCTCGACCTCAAGCTGCGCGGTGCCGGCGACATACACGGCACACAGCAGAGTGGCGAGGCCTTCGAGCTAAACATCGCCAACCTGGCCACCGACACACAGATCATGCAGCTCACACGCGACGAGGCCCTACGAATACTTGCCGATGACCCTACGCTGCAGAGGGCCGAAAATCAGGCGTTTGCCGCACTCCGAGATAGGTATCGCAAACGAGAGAAGATAGATTTTTCGAATATATCGTAATAAGAGTCCTGAAAATTACGTTATATTTGCACCCAAACAGAACAATTTAGTATATAAGTAATTAACCCGAAGATAAAATGGCACTTATAAGATGTAAACAGTGCGGTAACCCCGTCTCGACCAAGTCAAAGGCCTGCCCTATATGTGGTGAGCCGATCGCCACGGCGGAGCAGAGCGCAGCAACTCCCGTTGCTCCTACTGCCACACCCTCTGCCACAGAGCCCACCGCGAGCCAGGGTACATCACAGCCCAAGACCCTCAACGACATTATCGCCGAGCGCACCGCGCAGCCCAAGACCCTCAACGAGCGTCTTGCCGAGCCCGCCACAGAGGTGCCTACACCAAAGCCTACCACAGAGCCCACCACAGAGCCTGCCGTAGAGCCTGCCGTAGAGCCTACGCCCATAATTCCCGTAATGCCCTCGGACGAGGAGGATGACTACAACGCATCTACGGCCGACTATGAGGAGGAGCTGCGTCGCAAGGAGCAGTCGCTCAAGGGCTTTAAGATGGTGATTGTGGTGCTCATTCTGTTGCTGATCCCTGCGGCCTACTTCTGCATCAACTGGGGCCTTAAGGTGCGCACCATCGAGAAGGACTATGCCATTGTGGAGTCGGCACGCCGACTCTTCGAGGAGCAGAACACCATGTTGCAACATGAGGCCTCGGATCTGGTGTCGGAGCTCGAGCAGCTCAAAGACAAGAACGACACGATGATGGTCAAGTATCAGGAGGCGGTGGTCATGCTCGAGCAGTTGCAGAAGGAGAAGACCTACAACTATGAGCAGCTGGCCCGATATAAGAGAGAGGTAAATACGCTTAAGAGTGTGATGAAGGGCTACCTGCGACAGATAGACTCGCTCAACACCATCAACCGCGACCTCCAGGCCAAGAACGTGGAGTATAAGAGAGAGATCTCGACGGCACAGCTACGCGCCGATGTTGCCGAGGAGAAGGCCGATGAGCTGAACACCAAGGTGCGCATCGGAGCCGTTATCCGTGCCAGCGGCGTGCGCATGGTGGCACTTAACGCCCGTGGCAACGAGGCCAAGCGCATCAAGCAGGCAACACGTCTGCGCACCGACTTTGAGCTTACGGCCAACGAGCTTGCCGAGCCCGGCGAGAAGTCGATATATATCTGCATCACCGGCCCCGACGGCTATGTGCTCTCATCGCCCGAGATGGTTGTATTCAGCTTCGAGGGTGACGAGATGATGGCCTCAGCCATGCGTAAGGTGGACTACGAGAATGAGTCGGTACCCGTAAGCATCTACTACGATGGTGCCAACTTCGAGCGCGGCACCTACAAGGTCGACATCTACATCGATGGCCGTTTGAGCGGCTCACAGGAGACCTACTTCGAGTAGCGCACAAAGAGCATACAGCAGAGGGGAGTGTCGGACTTAAGCCGCACTCCCCTCTCATTTGATCCCGGGATGACCGTGGTGGTTACACCTCTTATACGGTCATTACCTCCTTCTCCTTCTTCTCAAGCTCTACATCGAGCAGCTTGGTGAACTTCTCAACGAGCTTCTGTACCTGTGCCTCGCCATCCTTCTGCTCATCCTCCGACATGCCCTCCTTCTGTGCCTTCTTGAAGGCCTCAACAGCATCACGACGTGCATTGCGCAGGCTGATACGGGCAGTCTCGCCCTCGGCCTTAACCTTCTTCACGATCTCCTTACGACGCTCCTCGGTAAGAGGGGGTATCGAGAGGCGGATCTGCTCGCCATTGTTCGAGGGTGTCAGGCCAATGTTTGAGTCGATGATAGCCTTCTCGATGGGACGAATCATATTCTTGTCCCAGGGCTGGATAAGCACCGTCTTGGCATCGGGCACAGTGACACTGGCCACAGCCGACACGGGGCTTTGTGAGCCGTAGTAGTCGACAAATACACCGTTAAGAACATTTACCGACGCCTTACCGGCGCGGATGTTGAGGAGCTCCTCTGCGAGGTGGTCGACAGCACGCTGCATACGATCCGTTGCCTCATTCAAAATAGTCTTGGTATCCATAGTTTTATCTGTTTATTGTTTCGCTTCTTCTCAGAGATGTTACTTCAGAGCCTTCGCAATGGCTGCGTTGACCTCCTCGGCAATGGTTGCATCGTAGCCTACGGCCACATAGCACACCTTACCCTCACGATCCACCACAAAGGTGCGAGGGATGTAGTTGGTGGCATAGAGGCGGTAGATCGACTGGTTTGCGTCGAGACCTACGTTGAACTTATACTTCATCTTGTGCATAAATGCCTCGACGGTGGCTCTCTCCTCGCCACGCGAGATGGGCAGCACCACCAACTCCTTGCCGGCAAACTTGTCGATGACACCCTCCTGCAGGTGCGCCAGCTCCTGACGGCAAGGGGGACACCACGTCGCCCAGAAGCTCACCAGCACCACCTTACCGCGCAGGGCCGAAAGGGTGTACTTATCGCCATTGAGCATCTTAACCGTGAAGTCGGGAGCGAGGTCACCCTCATGGATAAGGGTTGTTGCCGCAACGTCATCCTGCTGCGAGGGCACGGCCTTCTCGGTGGGCTGCGCCTCGGCCTCCGTGGGCCACAAGATGATGGCCGCCGTAAGGGCTACGAGCAGCAAAAGCATTATTACGAGCGACAATGTCGAGCCGCGCTTCTTGTGTTTTGTGTTGGTTGTCATAGTCATAATATTTTAAGATGTTATTCGGTTACAACAGTGCCGATATTCTCACCGGCAATGACCCTCTCCAGGTTACCCGGAGTATCCATGTCGAAGACCACCAAGCCGAGGTGGTTCTCCAGACAGAGAGTGAAGGCCGTCTGATCCATCACCTTCAAGCGACGTGCCAACACCTCATCGAAGGTGATGGTGTCGAACTTCGTAGCCGTGGGATCCTTCTCGGGGTCGGCCGTGTAGATGCCGTCTACGCGCGTACCCTTGAACATCACGTCGGCCTCAATCTCAATGCCGCGCAGTGCCGAGGCAGTGTCGGTAGAGAAGTAGGGGTTTGACGTGCCACCGCCGATGATTACGACATATCCCGCCTCGAGGTACTCCAGAGCCTTGGCCTTCGAGTAGTACTCGCCGATAGGCTCCATGCGTATGGCTGTGAGCACCTTGCACTTCACGCCCTCCGACTCCAGTGCCGACTGCAACGCCAACGAGTTGATGATCGTTGCCAGCATACCCATCTGGTCGCCCTTCACGCGGTCGAAGCCTCGACCAGCACCCTGAATACCACGGAAGATGTTACCGCCACCTATGACGATGCCTATCTGCACACCCTTCTCGCTGATGCGCCTAATCTGCTCGGCATAGGAGCGAAGCACCTCAATGTCGTGACCATAGTTCTGCTTGCCCTGCAGTGACTCACCGCTGAGCTTAAGGAGTATTCTTCGATATAAAGAAGTTGCCATAACTGTAATGTTTAGATATAATTTGTGCGAAGATAAGAATTTTTCCCTAAAAAACATAATTTTTTAGCCCCTTATTTACGGATAGTCGCACCAAACGAGTGGGGCCACGGCCATCCTGTGTGGTACGCGCCGTGCACCCTCTCGATTTTTATCTCACAAATTTAGAAATCTCAAATTATTTCCCTATATTTGTATGATTTTACCATTATGGTAAGGATGTATGGCCGAAAAGAAGTATAAATACCTCACCGAGATAGACTCTCCCGCCGATCTGCGCAAGCTCTCCATAGGTCAGCTTGTGGAGTACTGTGCCGAGCTACGCCAATATATCGTGGAGTGTTGTGCCACCAACCCCGGACACCTCGGCTCGAGCCTTGGTGCCGTGGAGCTCACCGTGGCACTGCACTATGTCTACTCTACGCCCGACGACCGCATAGTGTGGGATGTCGGACACCAAGCCTACGCCCATAAGATCATCACCTCGCGCCGCGAGGCCTTCCTCCAAAACCGCACACGCGACGGCATCAGCGGCTTCCCGCGCATGGCCGAGAGTCGCTACGACTCGTTTGGTGCGGGACACTCATCCACCAGCATCTCTGCCGCCTTTGGCATGGCCAAGGCTATCGAGATGCAGGGTGGCCACGACCATGTCATCGCCGTCATTGGCGATGGCGCGATGACCGGAGGCCTTGCCTTTGAGGGGTTGAACAACGCCGGTGCGTCGCCCAAGACCGACCTGCTGGTGGTGCTCAACGACAACGAGATGTCTATCGACAAGCCCTCGGGAGCCCTCGACCGCTACCTGGTGCGCATGTCGACATCAAGACTCTACAACGCCATCAAGCGCATGCTGTGGCGATGCCTCTCCATTGTGCCACCGCTACACAACATGGTGCGTAAGACGGGTAACGCCATAAAGCAGGGCTTGCTCCAGAACAGCAACCTCTTTGAGAGCCTCAACTTCCGCTACTTCGGCCAGATAGATGGCCACAACATAGGCGAGCTGGTGCGCACGCTGCGCGCCCTAAAGAGCATTGGAGGCCCCAAGCTGCTACACATCAAGACTACCAAGGGCAAGGGCTATGCCCCTGCCGAGGCCGACCCCGCCGTGTGGCATGCGCCGGGTAGGTTCTGTGTCGAGACAGGCGAGCGCATCAAGAGCAGCTACCCCGCTGCGCGCTACCAGGAGGTCTTCGGCACCACGCTCCTCGACCTGGCACGCCGCGACAGACGCATCATGGGTATCACACCCGCCATGCCCTCGGGCTGCTCGATGAATATTATGATGCGCGAGATGCCGTCACGCTGCTTCGACGTGGGCATCGCCGAGGGCCACGCCGTGACCTTCTCGGCAGGCCTCGCAGCAGCCGGTGAGCGTCCCTTCTGCAACATATACTCATCGTTCATGCAGCGCGCCTACGACAACGTGATACACGACATTGCCCTCCAGAACCTCCCCGTAGTGCTCTGCCTCGACCGCAGCGGCCTTGTGGGTGAGGATGGTGCCACACACCACGGAGCATTCGACCTGGCATACTTCGGCTGTGTACCCAACCTGCGCATTGCCGTGCCTCGCAACGAGTGGATGCTGCGCCAGATGATGTACACCGCCTCGGTAGTGGACTACCCCACCGTCATACGCTACCCAAGAGGCATTGGCGAGGGCGTAGAGTGGCAGAATACACCCTTCGAACTTATCGAGGTGGGACGTGGCGAAGTGCTCAAGGAGGGTCACGACATAGCCGTAGTAGCCGTAGGACCCATGGCAAATGTAGCACTGCGAGCAGCACAACGAAGCACGAAGAGCGTTGCGGTCTACGACCTGCGCTACGCAAAGCCCCTCGACGAGGAGCTGATAAAGGATATAGGAGCGCGCTTCGAGCGCGTTATAACCATCGAGGATGGCATCCTGCGCGGTGGTGTGGGTGAGGCCGTGGCAGCACTCATGGCACAAGAGGGTCTGAAGGCGCGAGTGCAGTCGCTCGGCATCGACGACCGCTTTGTCGAGCAGGGCAAGCCCGCAGAGCTATATGCCGAGTGCGGTTACGACGAGGAGGCTCTGCTGAAGCTCCTCGAGGCATAAAGGGTTTGAAGAGCAACCTAAAGAGTAGAACATAGAGTAAAAAACAGGTTCCCCCCGCCACTCGTGGCAGGGGTATCCTGTTTTAGTTGTTGATGCAAATGCGGTTGCGATGATGCAAAAGCCAATAGCAGAAATTGCCCTCGCTACACGTCAGTATCGCGCGACAGGCTACCTCTCGGGCTTGATATCCTTGATACGCAGCTGCTTGGATACCGTACCGCGATAGTGGTTCTCGACGATCTGGTAGCATACCGACACCGGCTTACCGGCGCGCACCCACTCATAGTGCGTGGGCTGCTGGAAGGCGATAGCCGGGATTGTCGTATGGGGCTTCTGACGCTGCATAAGGTCCATACGCAGATGGTCGCACTCTACGCCCACGAGCTTCGCATCACCACGGTTGCTGGCACTGCGTGTCATAAAGACGGGTGCCGTATTTCCGGGGCCAAAGGGCTGGAAGCTGTTGAGCTGGCGGTGAAACTCATCGGTAATATCCGAGAAGAGCAACTCGCTGTCGATGTCCACCTGTGGCACAAGGATCTGCGGGTCGATATTCTTCTCGACATAGTCGTTGAAACGCTTCGTGAAGGCCTCAACATTCTCCTCGCGCATGGTAAGTCCTGCGGCATACATGTGTCCGCCAAAGTTCTCCAGCAGGTCGGAGCACGACTCCACAGCCTGGTAGAGGTCGAAGCCCGCAACCGAGCGTGCCGAGCCTGTGACAAAGCCATTCGACTTGGTGAGCACCACCGTAGGTCGGTAATAGGTCTCGATCAGTCGCGAGGCAACGATGCCGACGATACCCTTCATCCACTTGGGATTGTATATCACCGTGCTCTTGCGAGCCTTGAGCTCGGGGTTGGCCTCAACATAGTCGTGGGCCTCCTGCGTCACATTGCGGTCGATGCTCTTTCGATCCTGGTTGAACGAGTCGATCACCTCACCAAACTTGGCAGCCTCCTGCTCGTTACCCTCGATAAGAAGGCTCACGGCAGCGTGGCCACCCGAGGGTGCCGCATTTTGGTCATCCTCGTCCATACGCATACGGCCGGCAGCGTTGATGCGCGGGCCGATCTTGAAGACGATGTCGTCGATGGTTATGTTATGACCCTCCAGACCACATATCTTGATGATGGAGAGCAACCCCTTCGACGGCTGCGAGTTGAGCTTGCGCAGGCCATAGTAGGCCAGGATGCGGTTCTCGTCAACAAGAGGTACAATATCCGAGGCGATGCTCACAACAAGCAGGTCGAGCAGATGCTCAATCTCCTTAAACGGAATCTTGTTGCGGCGAGCATAAGCCTCCACAAGTTTAAATCCCACGCCACAGCCCGACAACTCATCAAACGGATAGGTGCAGTCGGTGCGTTTGGGATCGAGTACAGCCACTGCACGAGGAATCTCCTCGGCAGGTAAGTGGTGGTCGCAGATGATAAAATCTACGCCCTTTTGCTTGGCATAGTCCACCTTCTCAACGGCCTTAATGCCGCAGTCCAGAGCTATGACCAGCTTGACTCCTTTACGAACAGCATGGTCGATGCTTCGGACAGATATGCCGTATCCGTCGACATATCGGTCGGGAATGTAGAACAACAGATTCTTGTGTCCTATCTGGCTCAGAAACTTGTAGACCAGCGCCACGGCAGTAGTTCCGTCGACATCGTAGTCGCCATAAATCATTACCGTTTCGTTGTTCTTCACCGCCTTTTCGATACGCTCCACAGCTCGATCCATATCCTTCATCAGGAAGGGATCGTGCAAGTCGCGGAGCGAGGGCGAAAAGAATTTCTTTGCCTTCTCGACGGTGTCTATGCCCCTCTGAACTAGCAGGTTGGTCAGCACTGTGGACATCCCCAGACGTGAGGCTAAAGCCTCGACCGTCTGTCGGTCGCCCTGCGGCTTGACAACCCATCTCTTTTCTATGGGCATAACTTCTATTTTTTATATTTAACATTTAAATTTTTCGTTAGGTAGTTGATAAACTTTGGCTTGACCTCCTCCATCGTAACCTCACGCTTGGTGAGCGTCTGCAACGAGCAGACACCGCGGTCGGTGAAGCCGCAGGGGTTGATCATCCTGAACCACATAAGGTCTGTGGCTACGTTCATCGCCAGGCCGTGCATAGTCACGCCATGCGAGGCGCGCACACCGACGGCACATAGCTTGGTGAGCTGCGTCGGCTCACTGACCCACACACCCGAGGCACCCTCGCTGCGGTGGGCATCGATGCCATACTCGGCCGCAAGGTCGATCACGGTCTGCTCCAGCGCATCGATATAACGTCTTACGCCCAGACCTATTGCATCGAGGTCGATAATGGGATAGCATACAAGCTGTCCGGGGCCGTGGAAGGTGATATCGCCACCACGGTCTATATGGTAGAACTCGGCACCAAGAGCCTTAAGACGCTCCTCGGTGAGGAGCATGTTCTCTTCGTGACCACTCTTGCCGAGCGTATATACTGGAGGGTGCTCCACCAGCAGAATGGTGCCGGCGGTGCCATCTTCGGAGGGACTCTTATCGGCCTTGCGCTTACACAATGCATCAAATAGCGAACGCTGCAAATCCCAGCACTCGCCATAGGCCATGGTCTTTAGATCTATGATTTTTACCTCTTGCATACCCCTCTCACTGCTTCAAGTGCGGCATCAGCCAAATACGACGAACGCACCAGCGGTGCACTCGCACAGTAGCTGAAACCCATCTCGAGAGCCTTGAGTCGGTACTCTTCGAACTTTTCGGGAGTGATGTATGCCCTGACGGGATAGTGCTCCTTGGTAGGTCGAAGATACTGGCCGAGGGTGACGATGCTCACACCCACCTCGCGCAGGTCGCGCAGTGTCTGCAGCACCTCCTCTTCGCTCTCGCCCAGACCGACCATCAGGCCGCTCTTTGCCACCGCCCCACTATCGGCAATATGCTTCAAGGTGGCCAACGACGTGCGGTACTTCGCACGCGAACGCACCTCGGGGGTCAGTCGCTCGACGGTTTCGATGTTGTGTCCCACAATGTCGGGACGCGATGCCAGCACCACGTCGATAAGCTCGGGGCGGGCATCCATATCAGAAATAAGGAGCTCTATGGTTGCGTCGGGGTTATCGCGACGTATTGCCTCGACGGTACGGGCCCAGATTGCCGCACCATGATCTTCGAGGTCGTCGCGTGTAACAGACGTAACTACAACATGCTTTAGTCCCATGAGTTTGACGCTCTCGGCCACCTTCTGTGGTTCATCCTCATCGGGAGGCAGGGGACGTCCTGTCTGCGTAGCGCAGAAGCGACAGTTGCGTGTGCAGATATCACCCAGAATCATAAATGTTGCAGTACGACGACTCCAACACTCTGCCTTATTGGGGCACATTCCGCTGGTACATATCGTGTGCAGACAACGACCCTCAACGATGTGCTCCACATCGGCGGTATTGGCCGTACTGCGCAGACTGATCTTCAACCAATCCGGCTTACGCAGATAGTCGCTATGCTCACTTCGCTTCAGCATTTTTAAGTTCACTTTTTTCCAATTGATGCAAAAGTACAAAAAAATTCAATAAGTGCAAATTTTTCAGAAAAAAATACGAATGTATAGCCCTCTATGAACAAAATTATCTGCCGCATCACAGCGCAGGAGATGTGCACGGGCCGGATGCTTTGTGCCTATGTTACAGCATAAAACGGCACACACAGCCATAAAATCGGGGTTGACTATAACCAAAATTTATCGCTGTATAATTATTTTTGATTTGCAACATTGAAAAAATGGTTTTATATTTGCACCGAAAACAAATATAAAAGGTTAAAAAAGTTTGGGAGTTAATACTCCAAGTGGTTAATTTTAGTGGTAAATTTTGTAAATAGGTTAAAAGGTGTTATTGTGTGTCCATTGCGAAGAGGGGCTGACCAAACAGGTCAGCCCCTCTCAACTTTTAGGTTGCGCCTAACCATCGACTAATAGGCCGCAAGGATAATACCCGTGATGGGTGCCACCTCGATCTTGCCGTCGCACTTCACCTCGCCGATACCCTGCGCTACAACCGCATTGCCATCCGCAAGCCACTTGTAGTTACCCTCGGGAATATCGAACTCGACAGCCTCGCGCGAGCCATTCATAAGCACCACAATACGCTTGGCGGGGTCGATGCCCTCCAGCCTATCCAGCACGAAGCCTACTGCGGCACCGCTCTCATTGTCGATAAACGAGAGGTGCTCACGCACAGCCTCGGCACTGCCGAGCGAGAAGGCGGGGTGCGCCTTACGCAGTGCTATAAGGCCCTTGCAGTACTCCACAAGGCCGCTATAACGGCTCTTGAGCGACCAATCAATGGCGTTATACTTATCGGGCATGTTATAGGTATTCTTCTCGCCCAACTTCGAGCGATACATCTCCTCACCACAGAAGATAAAGGGTATGCCCTGTGAGGTGAAGACACCGAAGTGTGCCAACTTGGCCATCTTCAACAGCTCCTCCTCCGAGGCCTCGGGCGAGAGGTGCTCCAGACGGTCGCGCAGGTTGTGGTCGTCGTGACAGGTGACATAGCTGATATGCTGCGTAGGGGCTGCGCACCACGCCTTCTCGCTGTGGTTGACCTCGGGGTGCTCGACACCACCCGCAATACCGAACTTGAGTGCCTCCTCGTTGCCCTCAACACCATGGATGAAGCCACCCTGCGAGAGGTCGAGAGTACCGCGCAACGCATTGCGTATATCATCCGAGAAGGCGGCCACACCCGGCATCTGGTAGGTGTAACGCTTGAAGGCGAGCTTCGACTCATCGTACAAGGGGTCGCTGGCTGCCCAGCCCTCGCCATAGAGCAGTATAGAGGGCTTTATAGCCTCGAGACGCTCACGAATAAGGTTCATGGTCTCGATGTCGTGGATGGCCATAAGGTCAAAGCGGAAGCCGTCGATGTGGTACTCCTTAACCCAATACTCCAACGACTCGACCATATACTTGCGCATCATGGGCTTCTCGCTGGCCGTCTCATTGCCACAGCCCGAGCCATCGGCAAACGAGCCATCCTCTCTCATGCGGTAGAAGTAGCCGGGCACGGTGAGCTCAAAACCGCAGTTCTCCGCCACGGTGGTATGGTTGTAGACCACATCCAGCACCACGTTGATGCCGGCACGGTGCATAGCCTGCACCAGAGTCTTAAGCTCGCGAATACGGGCCTCGGCATCTGCCGGATTTGTCGAGTAGGTGCCCTCGGGTGCCGAGTAGTTCTTGGGCTCGTAGCCCCAGTTATACTGGTCGGTAGGCACAGACTCGTCTATCGAGCCGAAGTCGGCCGTGGGCAGCAGGTGAACATGCGTGATGCCCATCTCCTTGAGGTGGTCGATACCCGTTGCCAGACCCTCCTCCGAGCGGGTGCCCACCTCGGCCATGGCGAGGTACTTGCCCGGGTAGCTGCTACCTGCCGAGGCGTGGGCCGTCATATCGCGATAGTGCATCTCGTAGATAACAATCTCGGATGTCGGCACCACGGGTGTTTGATCCTCCTCCCAGCCCTCGGGGTCGGTATCGCGCAGGTCGATGATAGCACCGCGATTACCATTTACATCGAGGGCGCGGGCAAAGATGCCGGCGGTCTCCTTCAGGGGCTTGCCGTCGATGGTAACCCTGAAGGCGTAGTAGAGGCCCTTACGGTCACCCTCCGACGTGGCGACCCACAGACCATCCTCGGCGGGTGTCATGGCGAGCTGCTCGACACGCTCATCACCATCGTAGAGCACCACGTCGACACTCTCGGCCGTAGGTGCCCACACCTCAAATTGGGTGCACTCCGGCGAGTAACTCATCTCCATAATAGGCTTCTCGGGGACAGGAAAGGCATCCTCCGAACACTCCTTGTGGTTGCAACATGCAACCGCAGCCACGGCAGCAACAAGTGCCGTACCCGACTTAAGTGCTTTGTAAAATCTCATAGTTGTATAGTTATTTTTGGTTAGATACTGCATCGGGGCATCGTACCGCAAATTTACTATATCTTTTTTGTTTGTGCAAGAGCAGATGATGTAGTGCCCTCAAAGATGACTTTGCGTCGGTGGCCAACAGGTGGCACACTCTATGTCGTCCGTGGGCGAGGCATCCTCACGAGGGTCTGCCACATTTTCTGAAAAATAGTGGCCATCAAGACAATAAATAGCAACAACTGTTCGTTATACTCAAAAAAGGTTTAGATATGCATATTGCAGTTAACCTACGTTTTACCAATTTTGCATATTGTACCTTTACTCGATAAATGGACTATTTTAGGTGCAACATAATAAGAACGATAACAACCTTGATCATAGCGGTTGTTTCTGTTCAAGGTGGGATGTTTGAAGGCATATTGAGTG
The DNA here is from genome assembly GCA_937880705.1 of uncultured Alistipes sp. The sequence goes on along the minus strand of CALGRZ010000008.1, from coordinate 16,223 downwards.
CTCTAACCACCCCCACTGTGGGCTTGGAGGAGGTCATGCATCATAGCTCGACCGAATATGCCGACACGCAGAACGAGTCCAATGATGAGTGTTATCCAAGAAGGGTAAAACGATATTTCGGCAGAACTATCCACACGCATGCTACGAGCCTCTTTCTCTCGGTTAAGAGGCCGATAGAGCGCACTATTACACCTGTTAAATCTTCATACAAAGCGTCGAGACACCTCTCTACGCTGTTCTGCACACTCCTTATTTGATTTACGACACTTCGCCACAGGCGCACCACAAACCTTTGTAAATCAAAATTTTATCCTTTCAACCACTTTTTTATTATCCCGATGCAGACGCATCGGTAAATCTTCGTATATGGAATTAGTTATATTATATCTATTGCTGGCACTATCCGTGTCATTTTTATGCTCTGTGTTGGAAGCTGTACTGCTCTCTACGCCGATGTCTTTTATTACAATGAAGGAGAAGGAGGGGGCCAAGAACGCCTCTATAATGATGCAGCAGAAGCAGAATATAGACCGCCCTATTTCTGCTATTCTGTCGCTTAACACCATCGCTCATACCGTAGGCTCCGCAGGTGTCGGAGCAGAAGCCGTAAAGGTCTTTGGTGAGGCCTACTTCGGTGTTATATCTGCCGTATTAACTATTTTGATACTTGTCCTCTCGGAGATTATCCCTAAAACCATAGGCTCGTATTATTGGCGTCAATTGGCGATGCCGGCCTCAAAGATAATTCAATGGCTGGTATTTATCTCATACCCCCTGGTATGGTTTTCTGAACTTATAACCAACTTGATAGCGGCCAAAAAACAGCCTCTATCTGTCAGCCGTGAGGAGGTCTCGGCGATGGTTAGCGTCGGCACCAAGGAGGGTGTATTTGAAGCCTCGGAGAGCGACATGATTCAAAACATCTTTAAGCTAAAGAGCATCGCTCTGTATGAGATTATGACACCGCGAACTGTGGTAATTACAGCCTCGGAGTCTACCAAACTAAAAGAGTTTTATGCAAATAAGATGCACGGCATTTTTTCGAGAATACCCGTCTATAACGACAATCCCGACTTTATTACGGGCTTTGTTCTCAAGCAGACCGTTCTCGAGAAGATGGCCCAAGACGACTTTGATAAATCGTTAGCAGAGATAAAGCGTCCCATACTATCGTTTAATGAGGAGACGATGGTAAGTGTAGCATGGGAGGAGATGCTCAAACGCAAGGAGCATATTGCCCAGGTACAGAATGAGTTTGGATGTTTTTTGGGCGTCGTGACGATGGAGGATATTATCGAAACCATCATCGGCCGAGAGATTGTCGATGAGAGTGACATGGTAGTAGATTTGCAGGCATATGCGCGTGAAAAATGGCTAAAACAGATGAAATAAACGATAATCGTTCAATACACCAAGCCAATGATTGACCTTAAAACCACCATCTCGAGAGCCGACCATATCGTAAAGATCGCCTCGTTGCTGACATCTATATTTGTTGTCGCAGCCATAATCATCGATTATGGTTTCGTGCTTAACGCCCATGAGATGTCGTTCATCATGTCGGTATATGACATCGGTTGGTGGGTCTATTTCATATCATTCGCTTATAAGCTCGTCGTTCATTGGAGTGAGGTTTGGCGTAAGGGGATGTCATTTACCCTTGTTCTGGGTCTTCTGCTTTGTGTCTCGGCATTGCCGAAGTTCATCACTACGCCCGCAGAGAGTCAAATTCTCAATCTCTTATGGTCGTTTCTTATCAACAAATACTTCATCATAAGCATCATTGGCCTATTGTCCTTGATTACAATATCGCAATGGATAGTAAACTTTGCAAATAAGCGGACCAATCCTGCACTCTTAATCGTAGTCTGTTTTATGACGGTCATAGCCTTTGGTGCTCTGCTGCTTTTGCTTCCGCGCTCCACGATGGAGCATATCAGACTACCTGTGGTAGATGCACTCTTCATCTCGACGAGTGCGGTATGTGTCACGGGGTTAAGCACCGTGGAGATCGCACAAACATTTACCACCGAGGGGCAAATAATCATAGCTCTGTTGATTCAGATTGGCGGATTGGGCATTATGACAATCACGAGTTTTTTTGCCCTTTTCTTCATGGATGGCATAGGATTGTATTCCCAATTCTCGCTGAAAAACATGATTGTCTCGAGCTCCGAATCACTAAAATCTGTATTGACAAGTGTTCTGGGATTTACCTTCGTCATAGAGATTATTGGAGCTCTCCTAATATGGCTCAGTATTCACTCAACAATGGGAATGACCCTCCAGGATGAGATCTTCTTCTCTCTGTTTCACTCCGTGTCGGCATTCTGCAATGCGGGATTTTCGACCCTTGAGGGCAATCTTGGAAATGATGTGATACTATACGATCATAACTCCTTCTATCTGGTAATATCGCTACTCATAGTTTTGGGAGGTATCGGCTTCCCCGTACTTATGAGTTTGAAGAGAGTTCTATCCTATTACGGCTCGGAACTGTTACACAAAGTGTTCAGAAGGGGCGCACATCGCTCACGATATATGCACATTGCCGACATCAACACCAAGATTGTATTGTACTCCTCTTTGGCTCTGATACTTCTTGGAGCCACGGGCATTGCTCTTGGTGAGTGGAATGGGTCGTTTGCCCCATTCTCTGCGGGTGAAAAGGTTGTGCAGTCGCTCTTCAATGCCGTAGCTCCGCGAACAGCGGGCTTCAACAGCGTTGCAATAGGTGACTTTTCGAGGGTGACCATCATGCTATATTTGGTGTTGATGTGGATAGGCGGTGGCTCACAATCTACGGCTGGCGGTATCAAGGTAAATACATTTGTTGTGGCCCTCGCCTCGTTAAAATCTATGATCAAGGGCGAACACTCCACAACACTGTTTAATCGTGAAATCACATATAGTTCGATACGAAGAGCATTGGTTGTCGTATTTGGATCGATATCTATCATTGCACTCTTCTACGTCGCACTCTTGCTCTTGGAGCCGAGCATACCATCAATAGACCTGCTGTTTGAAAGCGTGTCGGCATTCTCCACTGTTGGCTCGAGCTTGGGCGTCACACCACTTCTGGGCAATACCAGTAAGATACTGTTGGTGGTGCTTATGTTCTTGGGGCGCGTAGGTTTTATCACCGTGCTTATGAGCATATTGCCACAAAAAGAGCAACCCAAATACCGTTTACCCAAAGAGGATATAATAATAAACTAATAAAGACAAATGCGTATGAAATACCTTGTAATAGGATTAGGAAATTTTGGAAGCACCCTTGCTGCCACTCTCACCGATATGGGGCACTCCGTAATCGGAGTAGATAGCAATGCGCATTGCATCGAAGAGATTAAAGATAGAATAGACCTTGCCTATATCTTGGATGCAACCGAAAGAGTATCGTTGCGAAGTCTGCCTCTGGAGGAGATAGATTGCGTAATTGTTGCAATAGGTCAGAGCATGGATAGCTCATTGAGAACCGTAGCATCATTAAAGGAGCTGAAGGTAAAGAATATCATAGCACGCGCCCTCGACACAACACACTCCTCCATTCTTCGGGCTATGGATATTCAGAAAATTCTGATACCCGAGAGTTATGCTGCTCGTATTTTTGCCGAGAAGATACTCTCCAACGACTCGGGAGAGCTGTTATAAGCCCTCTCGATAGTCGACCTACCACCTTATGTCGCCCACGCAAGAGAGTTGCCCACACCTCGTCAACCCTTTTTGACACGACTAATGCCCCTTGCCACTAATAGAATAGGCCCTTACGACCAAAGATGGCATAGCCGAAGTTAAAGGTCAGGTAGAGGTTATTCTTCGAGCCTATATCATACTTGGTAAGGGCCAGACTTATCGGCCCTATGGGGGTGTGGTATATTAGCGACAGGTCGGACATGTAGTGCATCATATCGCCCATATACCTATCACGCCACATGGCATAGAAGCTCAAACGCAGATAGAGGTTCGAGATGATGCGCACCGTAGGCATCACACCCACGCCGAGGTATCGCTTGGCACGAAATACCGGCATATATATCATGCGCGAGTGCAGCAGCGGAGCGTACTGCGGTGACGACATCAGTGTCGCCTCGTCGGAGTCAAAGTCGGGGTGGTTGGTATAGACACCCTCGACGGCATAGCCCAACGAGAAGGCTCCGTTGCGCGTAATATCGAAGTACTGCTCCCACGAGGCCTTCACACCCCACCACTGACGTATGGCGCGATAGTAGTCGCCCACGCCCGGGTTGATAAGATCCTCTCGCGAGTCACGCTTATCACGTCCGTAGACATATATGGCCGACAGGCCGAGGCGCGATCCCGAAGTGGGAAAGAGCCTCTTGTTGAGCGATGTACGCTCCAGCGACATTCGCCCGGCGAGGTAGTCAAAGTGGGTATACTGACGACGTGGATAGCCCTCCATCTGGTAGCTGTAGCCGTTACTACCGACGTTGAGCGTGAAGTCGACAATGCTCTTGCGCCTGATGGCCGAGCCCACGCCCACCGAGAGGAAGTTCTCCATCATCTTCATCTGCTCGGCATTGTCCACCGGTGTGAGGTTACCGAAGTTACCCTTGAGCGTATTGGTGATGTTGAAGTTGTAGTAGTAGTCAAAGTATATGGGGTGGTGCTGTGCCAACATGGTACGACCTCCGGCACGCACCATGGTGTGCACGGGGCCGAGCAGGACATCCAGCGAGAAGGACTGCATCACCCTACCCCACCACTTGAACTCGGCACCGAGGTATGCCTGGTTGAAGGCTGTCGACGATATGTTTCCACCCACCGAGATGTCGAGGTTGGGCTTGGCCGTAAGCGGTATGTGGACATCGTAGAGCGCGGTTTCGCGGTTGTAGCTCACCTCGGGGAAGTCACCCTCGACCGAGGTGTTGGCAAGCATGGTGAGGTAGTTCTCCCCCATGTGGGCGAGGGTCATATCGTCGCGGTGCTTGTCGCGATGGTGTCCCGCACGCAACATCCTATTTGCCGTGCCCTCCTGCTTGGCGTTAAGGCCCGTTGAACGTATCTCACCAACAAGGCTCTCGGGCCAGCGACTACGGAAACTCTCACGACGCTCGGCATACTGCTCATCGCTCATACGGCGAGCCACGATAGCAAATATTTGAGGCATCGCCTCCAGCGCATCGTTATAACCCTGGGCCATGATCTCGGCAGCGAGGCCGAAGTCGAGTGTCGAGGCATCCACGGCGCGCTGTATAAGCACCGAGCGGTCGGCGGGCATATTGTAGTCCGTAGGCTTGGTCATCAGCGACATCACCTGGTCTACGACAGAGCCAAACTTCGGGTCGCGGTGCGAGGTGTCGACACACACGGCACCTATGATGATGTCGGGCTTAAAGCTCTGATCCATAGCCCTCCACGGGAAGTTGTCGTAGCATCCGCCATCACACATGACAACCGAGTCGATGACGGTGGGCGGAAAGGCTATCGGGAGTGACATCGAGGCGCGTATGGCGCGAGCCAGATTACCACGGCGCAGCTCCACAGCCTTGTGCTCCGACATATCGGTGGCCATGCAGCTGAAGGGTATCATCAGCTTGTCGAAGTCGTTGTGGGCAGCGGCCGAGGGCGAGGCAAAGAAGTTGTTGAGTGCCACATCTATCTCGGCCGTATTGATCACCGAGCCGGGCAGTCGCACTCGGCGCCGATTGCTCGGCTTCGCATTGTCGGTCGCATCGCTGGAGGTGTCGATGTAGATGTCGAGCATCGTTTCAAGGCGGTCACGTTCGATATAGTAGTAGCTATACTTCGGGTCTATGCCTCCCGACACCCAACCCTCCATTGCGCCCGACAGAGCCACACGCTCCATCTCCTCGATGGTGTAACCCGAGGCATACATGCCTCCTATGATCGAACCCATAGAGGTGCCACAGATATAGTCTATGGGTATGTTATTCTCCTCCAACGCACGCAATACTCCAATATGATAAAGACCCTTTGCACCGCCTCCACTCATCACCACTCCGACGCTCTGGGCGTGGGTAATTTGTGGAAAGAACGATAAAAAGAGGATTATTATCGCGTAAAACCTTCTCATATTGCAAAATTATTAATAACTTTGTACGTTCAATGTGTTTGTATGGTGGGCATTACCCCATGCAAATTTAGTACATATTCCAAGAAAAAACAACAAGATATAACTATGATAAACAAAATTGAACAACTTTTAAACGAAATCGAAAACTTCGAGCCCAAGACGGCCGCCGATGTCGAGGCCTTCCGTATCAATATCCTTGGCAAGAAGGGTGAGCTGGGCGCACTTATGGAGGAGTTCAAGGGTGTCCCTTCAGAGCAGAAGCGCGAGTTGGGTCAGAGGCTCAACCACCTCAAGAATGTGGCCACCGAGCGCATCAACAGCCTCAAGGAGAGCATTGGTGCCGCCGCCGAGCTCAACGCCTCGAAGATCGACGATATGACCCGCCCCGGCAGCATGGAGCAGGTAGGCTCGCGCCACCCCATCTCGATTGTTAAGAACGAGATTGTGGGCATCTTCGCCCGCCTCGGCTACACCGTCGCCGACGGCCCCGAGATCGAGGATGACTGGCATGTATTCTCGGCACTTAACTTCCCTCCCGAGCACCCCGCCCGCGATATGCAGGATACCTTCTTCATCGAGAAGAACCCCGATGTTGTGCTCCGCACACACACCTCCTCTATCCAGGTGCGCACCATGGAGCGTCAGAAGCCCCCTATCCGTGTTATATGCCCCGGCCGTGTATTCCGTAACGAGGCTATCTCGTACCGTGCACACTGCATCTTCCACCAGATCGAGGGTCTCTACATCGACCGTAACGTCTCGTTTGCCGATATGAAGCAGTCGTTGCTCTACTTCGCCAAGGAGCTCTTCGGTGAGCAGACCCAGATCCGCATGCGCCCCTCGTACTTCCCCTTCACCGAGCCCTCGGCCGAGGTGGATGTGTCGTGCTCGATATGCGGTGGCAAGGGCTGCGGCGTATGTAAGGGTACCGGTTGGCTGGAGATTATGGGTTGCGGTATGGTTGACCCCAACGTGTTGGAGGCCAACAATATAGACCCCAAGGAGTTCTCGGGCTTCGCCTTTGGTATGGGTATTGAGCGTATCGCCATGCTGAAGTATGGTGTTGGCGACCTGCGCCTCTACTTCGAGAACGACGTTCGCTTCCTCAACCAGTTTGAGAGCGCACTGTAAATATTACAACACATCTTGCGACTTGTAGCAAAGATACTTTTAGCAACCTTCGTGTTGCTCACGCTTACGGCATTTGCATCTGTTGACAGCCCTTGTGCTGCAACTGCAGATGCCGTTTGTGACAGCGTGCCCCTACCCCACCGCCGCACCTACCGCCATAGCGAGGCGGTGAAACACCTCGCCATCGAGCGTGACACTACCGCCGCACGCCATATATGGCAGGAGCTCGTCGAGGAGGACACCACCTATGGCCCGGCACTCTACTACCTCAGCCTTACGAGCAACGACAAGGGTGGTGAGGCCATCGAGCTCGCCCGAAGAGCCTACCGTGCGGATACCATGAATAAGTGGTACGCGACCAACTACGCCTCGCGGCTTCTGACCTCGGGGCACTATGCCGAGGCACTGCCGATGTATCGCCGTCTGCTGCGCCTGGATAATAGGGAGATAACCACCTACCATGCCCTGGCACTGCTCTATGGCGTGCACGACATGCCCTACTCGGCCATCGCCATCCTCGACTCTGCGGAGCTGCGTCTGGGCAGCAACCCCTACCTCGCCTCGCTGAAGCAGAGCCTGCTCTTTGACACTCGCCAATACGATCGAGTCATCCGCGAGGGCGAGACACTCATCGCCGAGGCACCCTACAACGCCGAGGCACACATCACACTGGCCAAGGCCTACGAGGCACAGGGGCGCGACTCCATGGCCTCGGCACTGCTCGAGAGGGCCTTCCGCATCGACACCACCGACCTCGGTGTTATTGTCGAGGTTGCCGACTTCTACAACCGCAAGGGCAACACACGGCGTATGCTCGACATGGAGGAGCGACTCTTTGTCGATGACCGCCTCTCGGTGGAGGAGAAGATGCGCCGTCTGGAGCAGTACACCACACATACGGAGTTCTACCGCGAGCACTTCTTCCGCCTCGGGGCCATCATCGTGCGTCTGGCGGTTGACTACCCCGACAATCGCCGTGTCATAAACGCCTACGCCTCACACCTCATAGCCGCAGGCAACGACGACGAGGCGTTGAGCTACCTGCGTCGCCACCTCGACGACACAACAGCCCGCCCCGCCGACTTTATCTCGGTCATCGAGTTGGAGAAGTTCATGAAGCGTGACGATGCCGTGGAGGAGGATCTCTACAAGGCCATAAATCGCTTTCCCAACGATGTAGAGCTGCTGCTCTACACCTCCTACTTAGAGATGGCCTCCGACCGCGACAAGGATGCGCTAAAGCGTCTTAAGCGAGGGCTTAAGATAGCGGATAACCCACTGGAGCGCAGCAACATATATGGTCTTATAGGCGACATATACCACGAGCAGGGTAACGACCGTGCCGCCTTCAGGGCGTATGAGCGTGCCCTCGAGCAGAATCCCAATAACAGCTCGGTGCTGAACAACTATGCCTACTTCTCGGCCATTGCAGGTGGCGACCTCGACCGTGCCGAAGAGATGGCCCGTCGAGCCACGGCCATAACCAAGGGCAACTCGACCTTCATCGACACACTGGCATGGGTGCTACACCTCAAGGGTGAGGACAAGGAGGCAAAGACGCTTATGCGCCAGGCACTCTCTTTAGATGGACAGAAGGATGTGGATCTGTTGACCCACTACGGAGATATATTGTGGTCGCTCGGCGAGAAGTTTATGGCCGAGACCTACTGGCAGAAGGCCGTAGAGATGGGCTACGACCCACAACTGATGCAGCAACATATCAACGAACTTAAAAACAAGTAACCGATGTATCGCAGAGTTATAGGATTTATACTACTTGTGCTGCTGATGGCTACCCCACTGCCGACCTTGGCGCAGACACGCTCGAAGGTTGAGGCACAGCGCGAGCGCGTGGAGCAGTACCGCAAAGATCTCGATGCCGCCAAGAAGGAGCTCTCGAACCTCCGCAAGGAGAAGGGCTCGGCATCGCGCCGTGTCGATGCACTCAACAAGCAGATGAACCTGCGCAGCAACTATATCGAGCAGACCGAGAGGGAGAAGGAGCTGGTCGTTGACGACATCAACCGTGTCGACTCGCTTGTCGACTCGCTCACCGCCGTGCTCAAGCAGAACCGCGCACTCTATGCCGAGGCGGTGCGTGTTGCCCACCGCAACTACCGCCAAAGCAACTACTCGACCTATATCTTCTCATCGAAGGGTCTGTCGGATGCCTCGCGCCGCATGGCCGAGGTGCAACATATTGCCGACCAGCGCAAGGCTCTGGCCGACAGCATAATGCGTCAGGAGCAGGCTCTGGGCGAACAGCGCGAGCTGCTCTCACACCGCCGCCACGAGCTGGACTCTATAACCCTGTCGCTGGAGCAGGAGCGTCGCTCGCTGGCCGACGACAAGGCCGAGGCACAACGCTCCTACAAGCAGCTCTCGGACAAGGAGAAGAGGGCTCTGAAGAACCAGCAGCAGCAGCAACGCCGCCTGGACAACGCCCTTGCCGAGCTGCGCAAGCTCACCGAGGGAAACAAGGCGGGTGCATCGTTCTCGGACAAGACCAAGGATCTCAACCTGCCCGTCGTTGGTGGCTCGGTAGAGAAGGCCCAGGGCAACATGGCGACCATAGTGGGCAAGAAGGGTAGTGGCGTGCGCAGCATATACGAGGGCAAGGTGATACGTCTGGCCAAGGACAACACCAACCACCAGATGGTATTTATCGCCCACGGACAGTATATCTCGGTATACACACACCTCGGCTCGGTAAGTGTCAAGGAGAACCAAACCGTAAAGAGGGATCAGCAGATAGGCACCATAGGCATCGGTATCGACCATAGCGGTGCACAGAAGGCATATATGCAGTTTATGATCAACCACGCCGACCCCAACAAGCGTATGGCTGTCATGGACTGCTTCAAAAAGTAGTAGGGTATGATACACTTCTATAATCAAGATTGCAACTACCTGCCATTGAAGCGTTTAACGCTGCGCAGATGGATCGAGGAGGTCATCCGTCGCGAGGGCTACGAGGCGGGAGATATCAACTATGTGTTCTGCTCGTCGGAGTACCACCGACAGATGAACCGCGACTTCCTGGGTCACGACTACTTCACCGATGTTATCACCTTCGAGGATCGCGAAAGCCGCCTCGAGGAGGGTAGGGTAGCGGGCGAAGTGTATATAGACGTAGCCACCGTGCACGACAACGCTCCCTTATATAATGCACTGCCAATCAACGAGATGCGCCGTGTCATAGTGCACGGAGCTCTGCACCTCTGCGGACATAAGGACAAGTCGCCCTCGGCAGAAAAGCAGATGCGACGTCTCGAGAACCGCTACCTCAAACTTCTACGCGAGCAGATGCTATGAAGATGCACTACGACATAGTTGTTATCGGTGCTGGTCATGCCGGATGCGAGGCCGCCTCGGCTGCTGCACGCCTCGGCTCACGCACGCTGCTCATCACTATCGACATGGAGAAGATAGCCTCGATGTCGTGTAACCCCGCCGTGGGTGGTGTGGCCAAAGGCCAGATAGTCAGAGAGATAGATGCTCTTGGCGGTTGCATGGGCCGCATCACAGACCTCACAACCATCCAGTTCCGCATGCTCAACCGCTCGAAGGGTGCCGCGATGTGGAGCCCCCGAGCACAGTGCGACAAGTCGGCCTTCTCGCGCGAGTGGCGACATAGGCTCGAGAACACGCGAAATCTCTATTTGTGGCAAGACTCCGTCGTCGACATACTCATAGACCAGACCGATGATAAACCGCGCGTAAAGGGCGTAAAAACGCGCATGGGCGTGGAGATAGAGTGCAGCAGGGTAGTGCTCACCGCAGGTACCTTCCTCGAAGGTGTTATGCACTGCGGCACATCGAGTGCAGAGGGTGGTCGCGCAGGTGACCAGGCGGCACACGGCATAACGGCTCGTCTGAACTCGCTCGGCTTTGAGTCAGGACGCATGAAGACGGGCACGCCGGCACGCCTCGATGCGCGCACCATAAACTTCGATGCACTGGAGATACAGGAGGGCGATGCAGAGCCTTCAAAATTTTCGTATGATACTGATACAGAGTGTGTTAAGCATCAGCTACCATGTTTCATGGTCTACACTTCGACGGCCGTGCACGACATTCTGCGCACGGGCTTCGACCGCTCACCGCTATTCAACGGCACCATCTCCGGCATAGGCCCTCGCTACTGCCCGAGCATCGAGGACAAGCTGCGAACCTTTGCCGACAAGCAGCAACACCAGCTCTTCCTCGAACCCGAGGGTCGCTCCACCAACGAGTACTATCTCAACGGCTTCTCCTCGTCGCTACCCTATGAGGTACAGCTCGAGGCTCTGCACCACATCTCCGGACTTGAGGATGTGCATGTCTACCGCCCGGGCTACGCCATTGAGTACGACTACTTCCCTCCCACACAGCTCCGCCACTCGCTCGAGACAAAGCTCGTCGACGGCCTATACTTTGCAGGTCAGGTGAATGGCACTACGGGTTATGAGGAGGCCGCGGCACAGGGTCTTATGGCGGGTATCAACGCTCACCGCTCGCTCCAAGGCGAAGAGCCGATAGTACTTCGCCGCGACGAGGCATATATAGGTGTCCTCATAGATGACCTTGTAACCAAGGGCGTGGATGAGCCGTACCGCATGTTCACCTCGCGTGCCGAGTATAGAATTCTGCTCCGACAGGATAATGCCGATGCAAGATTGACACCTCTGGGCTACAAAATTGGACTTGTGAGCGATAAGAAGTATCAAAATCTGCTCAAAAAAAACGAGGCCGTAGAATCGCTTATTTCGTGGCTCAGAAGACAGAGTGTCAAAATAGGCGAAATTGACGCCTATTTAATTTCGGTTGGAGAGGAGCCTATGACGCAGGGTCGCAAACTCTTTGACATCGTTTTGCGCAGCGGTGTTAGCCTACGCGGACTCATCGAGGCGGTACCTCGCCTCAAAAAATATGTCGAGGATAACGACCTCTCGGCAGAGGTTATCGAGCAGGTTGAGATACAGATAAAGTATAGGGGCTACATCGAACGCGAAAAGTTCTTTGCCGAGAAGCTCCATCGACTTGAAAATATCGCCATTCCCGATGGTTTTGACTTTGATGCTATGCAGTCATTAACGATCGAGGCGCGACAAAAATTGAGCCGCATACGCCCCTCGACCATAGGTCATGCGTCGCGTATTCCAGGTGTCTCGCCAGCAGATATTAATGTATTATTGGTGAAATTCGGCCGATAAAAGCATATAAATTGAAAGACTAACCGAAAATAAATTTATGGACAATACTGAAAAGGTATATTTAATAAAGTGGGTTGGTCCATTTTCTTATAACGAACTCTGTAATTGGGAGAAGAATTGGTTAGAGGATAATAATGAAACCTTCAACTTATACCTACTACAAGGCAAAAAAAAATGGGCTAGGCATTATTCATATTATTGTGGGAAAACAACGCAGAAAGGAGTATATCAAAGATTAAGAAACAAGGAACACCATTTTCATGAAATATGTCATGTCGACTATTCCATTTGGATAGGTAAATTTGCAAATATCTTTCCAGAAAACGCTGACATCAATGCTGCTGAAAAAATTATCACATCTGAGTTAGCAGAATTAGAGTTGGGTCAGGACAATATGTTGAATGAAACAAATTTCAAACCTCCAAAATTTGATATATACATAATCAATCAGTGGTATCATCCATCAAACAATAAGGAGTGGAAAAGGATTAAGCGAAATTCCCCTGCCAACTTTATTCCTGATTTGATGATATACGACTCTGCGTCGCATGAGATTAAAGGCACTCGAAAGATAAAGAGAATTGGTATTATTGAGTAGTACACACAGTGTAAAACAGAATGATTAAGTAATAGTGTTCCCCGTGGAACACTTTTTTTTGAGTTGTTAGTTTTTAGTTGTTAGAGTTGTTAAGACAAGTAAGACGAGTAAGACCATAAGATGAGTAGGACTTTTTTGATACCCGACCTCGTATGGTCTTACGGTCTTAAAGTCCTAAGGTCTTAAAAAATATCTGCGCTCCCTCGGAGCGCAAACTACCAACTAACAACTAACAACTATAAAAAAAAGACCACCAAAACGGTGGTCTTTTTTTTATAACTCTTGCTGAGTTATTACTCAACAAGAACATTCCAGTTGTGAACATCCTCTACACGGCCGTACTGGATGCCCTGCAAGTGATCGTACATCTTCTTGCAAGTCTCGCCAACCTTCATACCATAGTCGTAGGTAACATTGTTGTCGAGGTCGTACAAAGCGCCGATGGGCGAGATAACTGCTGCAGTACCGCAAGCACCTGCCTCCTCAAATGTAGCGAGCTCCTCAACAGGAATATCACGCTCCTCAACAGTAAGACCAAGGTCTACGGCAATCTGACGAAGGCTCTTGTTGGTAATTGAGGGAAGGATAGAGAGCGACTTGGGTGTTACATAGGTGTTGTTCTTGATACCGAAGAAGTTAGCAGCACCAAACTCCTCAACCTTTGAGTGGGTTGCAGCATCGAGATACAATACATTAGAGAAGCCCTTCTTGTGAGCAGACTCCAATGACCAGATTGATGAAGCGTAGTTACCACCAACCTTTACATCACCTGTACCACGCGGCGCAGCACGGTCCTGATCACGCATAATGAGGGCCTTGATAGCCGACATACCACCCTTGAAGTATGGACCTACGGGTGCGCAGAAGATGATAAGGTCAGCCTCGTCTACGGCACGAACACCAAGACAAGTCTTTGTACCGAGAAGGGTAGGACGCAAGTAGAGCGATGCACCAGTCTCGTAGGGAGGAATAAACTCAGTGTTGCGCTTAACACACTCTACGCAACCCTCAACAAACTGCTCAACAGTAGGTGCGGGCAAGCAGAGACGGTTAGCTGAGTTAATCATACGCTTAGCGTTCTCGTCGGGACGGAACAAGCGTACCTTACCATCAACACCACGGAAGGCCTTCAAGCCCTCGAAGATCTCCAAACCATAGTGCAAGCAAGCTGCAGACATATGCATCTTGATGTACTCATCATCGGTAACCTCCATCTTGCTCCACTGACCGTTAGCGTAGTGGTAACGAACATTGAAAGCGGTCTTGTAGTAAGCAAAACCAAGCTCTCCCCATTTAATGTTTTCCATAATTGTTTGTTTAAGTTTTTGGTTATATTTTTAGGTTGTTTTTAGTTAAACCTTTGATAATCAACTAATTAACCGACCATAGCACCTGCCATAGTCTTATCCTCAGGCTGAAGCAGCACAAGGCGACCCAAGGCATCCTCGGCCATAAGAATCATACCGCGCGACTCGATACCCTTAATCTCGCGAGGTGCGAGGTTGGCAAGTACAAGCACCTGGCGACCCACCAACTGCTCAGGGGTGTAGTACTCGGCGATGCCCGATACTATGGTGCGCTTGTCGATGCCGGTGTCGATGGTGAGCTTCAGGAGCTTCTTCGTCTTAGCCACCTTCTCGGCCTCAAGGATTGTCGAAACACGGATATCCATACGCTGGAAGTCGTCGAACGACACCTCCTCCTTCTGCTCCTTGACACTCTTCTCGGCCTCGGCAACGAGCTTTGCTTGGCGTGATGCTGCGAGCTTGTCGAGCTGTGCCTGAATAACATCGTCCTCAATCTTCTCGAAGAGGAGCTGTGCCTCGCCAATGGCGTGGCCAGCCTCGATAAGCTCCATTGAGCCCATCTGCTCCCAGCCAAACTTATCCACAGCGAGCATCTTGAGCATCTTCTCGGCAGAGAAGGGCATAAAGGGCTCGATGGCGATAGCTGTGTTGGCGGTAATCTGCAATGCGATATTGAGGATTGTCTTTACACGCTCAGGGTCGCTCTTAACCACCTTCCAAGGCTCTGTATCTGCCAAGTACTTGTTACCGATGCGCGAGTATGCCATGGCATCCTTCAATGCCTCGCGGAAGTGGTAATGCTCGATGTTGCGCTCCAACGACTCCTTAATCTTTTGAAGCTCCTCGATTGTAGCCTCGTCATACTCGGTCAATGTGCCACGCTCAGGCACTACGCCATCGTAGTACTTCTTGGTAAGTACCAGTGCGCGGTTTACGAAGTTGCCAAGCACAGCAACAAGCTCTGAGTTGTTACGCGACTGGAAATCCTTCCATGTGAAGTCGTTATCCTTGGTCTCAGGGGCATTTGCGCAGAGAACATAGCGCAACACATCCTCCTTACCCGGGAACTCATCCAAATACTCGTGGAGCCATACTGCCCAGTTGCGCGATGTAGAGATCTTGTCACCCTCAAGGTTTAGGAACTCGTTGGCTGGCACATTCTCAGGAAGAATATAGTCGCCATGAGCCTTAAGCATCGATGGGAAAACGATACAGTGGAAGACAATATTGTCCTTACCGATGAAGTGTACCATCTTGGTGTCCTCACTCTTCCAATATTTCTCCCAATCAGGCGTAAGGTCCTTAGTAGCAGATATATAGCCAATAGGTGCATCAAACCAAACATATAACACCTTGCCATCAGCACCCTCCACAGGCACAGGGATACCCCAATCGAGGTCGCGGCTTACGGCACGAGGCTGTAGTCCGAGGTCGAGCCAGCTCTTACACTGACCATATACATTTGACTTCCACTCCTTGTGACCCTCCAAGATCCACTCGCGCAAGAAACCCTCGTACTTATCCAAAGGCAGGTACCAGTGCTTTGTCTCGCGCTTTTCGATCTTACCGCCTGAAAGTGCGCTGCGAGGGTTTATAAGCTCGTCAGGTGAGAGTGTAGAGCCACACTTCTCGCACTGGTCGCCGTAGGCCTTCTCGTTGTGGCAGCGTGGACACTCGCCTATGATATATCTGTCGGCAAGGAACTGCTGGGCCTCCACATCGTAGAACTGCTCCGAGGTCTGCTCGATAAACTTACCCTCATCGTACAACTTGCGGAAGTACTCCGATGCTGTGACGCGGTGTGTAGGCGATGATGTACGCGAGTAGATATCGAACGACATGCCAAGACGGCGGAACGACTTCTCGATAATCTCATGATAGCGGTCTACCACCTGCTGTGGGGTGATACCCTCCTTGCGTGCCTTGATAGTGAT
>CALGRZ010000007.1 GCA_937880705.1 uncultured Alistipes sp. | reverse complement strand
CTCACGCTCTATCTCCCCTTGTGCCTCTTGTGCCTCTTGTGCCCCTCTGCTTTAGCAGGCGCTCCCTCGGAGCGCAACCAACAACTAAAAACTAACAACTAAAGAGAAAGAGCAAAGATTTGGGGTCTTTGCTCTTTCTCTTTCTCTTTGCTCTTTCTATCTACTCTCTTATCTATGCATCGGAGGGCCGAAGTGTCTCATACCCTTCTGCGACATACCATCGTAGTCGTCGATATTTGTCGAGCCCTTCTTGCCGAAGTAGCGAAGGTTGTAGTTGAACTGCACGGTGAAGTAACGGCCGATAACGCTATTCCACGAGTTCTGAGTATAACCGCTACCTACGGTGCGGGCAAAGGCTGCGTTCTCGTTGAGAAGGTCGTTTACACCCACAAGTACCTCGCCCTGCTGATTCTTAAAGAGCTTCTTGCCGAGGTAGATATTACAGATAAGGTAGTCCTCGTTGTAATCGTTCGTAAAGCCGATATACTGGTTGTAATTAACCGCTGCGGTGAGCGTAAAGCCCTTCCAGAATACCCACTTAAGAGTTCCCGATGCCGAGTGGTTGAAGTACTTATTGCGGTTGCCACGCATAGCAAGCGACTGTCGTGCATCGTTATACGCACCATTCCACTGCAAGGTAAAGTCGATATTCTCCGAGATGTTGCTACCCAACGACAACATAGCATCGTAGCCCATATTGCTGGTGATGTTGAGCTCGTGGTTAATCATCGAGGGTGTGCGTGTCCAGCTTACACCCGCCATAATATTAAGGTTACACTTAATAGGGTTGATGGGGAAGCCGTAGCTTAGGTGAGTACGCAACGAGCTTGAGCCATTCATATTCTCGTAGGTTGTAAGCTGCAGCGGCTTGTAGTCGCCCTCGATATCAAAGATCTGAAAATTTTTCAAATCCTCCTTTGTGGGGTTGAAGATAACGCTCTGGCCGATATAGTCCTGCGTAATCTGACCTGAGAACATCCACATAAATGTACGACCCTTCTCGATATTTGAGCGCACATAGTGGAAATTGATGCGGTGGTTGTACGATGCATCCAGATTACCATTACCGTGTGTAATATACTGCGCATTCGACACATCGTAGATAGGCTGGAGATTTACGATGTCGGGATTGCGGGTATAGGAGTTGATGAATACACGGATGGTGTTCTGCGGGTTGAATGCTATGTTACCCATCACGAAGTATGTCACATGGTTGAATTTCTTATCCACGTGCTCGTAGTTGACATATCCATTAAGCTCTGAATACTGATAGTATACATTAGCGATGAAGGTGTTTCGATCCTTTGCATAGCGGTAACCAGGGCCTACACGATGCTCCGAACTACGGTTTTGTGTCCAGCGAGAGATCTCTGGAAGAGGGTATAAACCAGTGATATCGTAGTTATCACTTGTGACATAAGAATCCTTGCGTATCTCCTGAAACTCTGAATCATAACGATACTGAAGGCTTATCTGCGAATTCTTCGATACAGGCTCGGTATATGTGATATTGGTACGAATACTCTCCTCCTTCTGAGGTGCGTGCGACACCAAATAGCGCAACTCTGGAATGTATGTTTCAGTCTCGGGGTCGAAGATTGTCTCCAACGAAGAGTAGCTGTTGGTTATCGACTTTGGCGTGTTGCGTATAGAGAAGCGTCCGTCCCAGGTGATTGTACGACCTGGCTTGCCAAGCTTGACGCGATACTGCAAGAACTCCGAGAAGCGGAAGGCTCGCGATGAGGCCTCCGAGCCGCTATACGAGATGTCGTAAGGCAGACCCTTCGCCTCGGCACTCTCGCCCGAGAGCTCACCATACTGCTGACTCCAAGGGTCGTTACCCTGAAGGCTGAAGTTCGTACGCGACATAAGCGACATATTCTTGTTTATCGTCCAATCCAGGCGCACGTTAGCACGATGGTTGAAGTTGTGGGTCTCGGACTCGGCCACCTGCTCCAGGAAGTCCTCGGGCGAGGGGCTCTCGTACCACTTCATCAGGTAGCTCTGGTTGCGGGTATTGGTGTCGTTGTAGAAGTACGAGCCGTTGAGCTTGAGCTTATCGCCCTCACCCCACGAGTCGGAGTACTGCACACCGATAGAGCCTACGCGGGCAACACCGCTCTGCGGGCGCACCATATACTGGCCTACGCCACGACCACGGCCACCGCCCATGCCGCCACCGCCGCCTGTGACACCGAGGATATCCTCAAACGAGAAGTTCTGCTGGTTTACGTTGTTCAGCAGGCCGATAACCGACACGCGCGTATTCTTGTTGAAGATGTTGACGTTACCACCCACATTATACTTGTGGTGCGATGTCACGCTGCTCACCGTGGGTGAATATATGCTCGTATTGTCAAACGAGGGGTCGGGAGCACCACCTTCGGTATCGGGCTGATAGCCATAGCCGGCATAGAGCTTACCGAAGATGCCCTGTCGCATATTCGAGTGCGTAACGATGTTGATGGCCTTGTAGCCCTCGCCATCGTCCATACCCGAGAACTCGGCATTATCCGAGAGCTTGTTGAAGACCTCGACACGATCCACCGCCTGTGCGGGGAGCGAGTTGAGCGCAGTAGAGACATCCTCACCGAAGAACTCCTTGCCGTCGACAAATATCTTCTTAATCTGCTCACCCTGCGCCTCTACCGTGCCATTCGAGATTGTGATACCGGGCATCTTCTTCAGCAGACCCTCCACATCGGCATCGGCAGCCACCTTGAACGCCGCAGCGTTGTAGGCCACCGTATCACCATTCTGCGAGGTGCGCAGTGCCTGTACCTCCTTCACCACAGCCTCGATGGCCACACCCTCGACAAGCTCGATGGTGCCAAGGGGTGTCGTACCCTTCACCGTGACGCTCTGCGTGTGGGTCGTATAACCTATAAAGGCCACGGTCATATTGTAGTCACCCGCAGCCAAACCCGAGATTGTCACACTACCATCAACACCCGTTGTCGAGTGCTTACGGTTGTTCTCATTGCTCTTCGACACCAACTCAACAATAGCACCGATAACACCATCCTTGGTCTCACTGTCGATAATCTTCGCTGTCACACGACCCGACTGTGCCATGGCAGGCAGAGCCACGAGCAGCATCACAGCAACCATCAAAATTCTCTTCATCACTTATTCTGTTTTTATCTATTCTCTTCGTTTGCCTTGCAGTGGCACAACGGCAGCCTCGCAGCCCTGCCCATCTGACCACTTTTCGCTCTGCGAAAATAGCACTTTTTTCGGTAAGTTCGTTCACCCGATCGGTGAAACGGCAAAAAAGGGGTGTCAGTTGACCTGACACCCTCCAATTTTTTACCTACTTGCGCTCGGGGCCATGTCCGGGACCATGTCCGGGACCGCGACCCGGGCCCATGCCCTTACCGTTGGGACCACGGTGAGCGGAGTAGGGGCGACTGCCGGGACGAAGATCCTCGCACAGTGGACAACCGGGTCTGCGAACTCCAAAACGCTTGCTGACCATCCTATTGTGCTTGTTGCCACGATAGCTCTTATCGTACTTCATGGGCTTCACCGCCTTGTGGCTGTGGCCATAGTGAGCATAGTGACCATGGCCGTGGCCGTCGCAGATATAGTTGACCTCGATGTTTACCTTCTTGGGGCTCTTCTCGACGTTCGCCACCGAGTCATTTGCCATTGCACTACCCATGGCCATCACCGACAGCGCAAGGGTTAAAATCATCATCTTTTTCATAGCCTTAATACTTTAATGGTTAATACTTTGTAACGAGGCTTTTCGCTCTTGTTTCTGTTACAAAGGTACGGCAAATATCAAGGCTTCGTGCCGCGCTCTCCGTGAAACGACCAACGACACGGGTGAGGCGACCATTAGGCGGGTTGAACCGACCGCAGCCACTGCTTGAACTCGGGCACACGCGCCTTCGAGATGATTATACGCTCGGGCGTGGCTATGGTGAGGTTGAGCGCGAGGCGGCTGCCAAACCATACGGCTATATCCTTCACGGCACGGCGCGAGACGATAAACTGTCGGTTGGCACGGAAGAAGTCCACCGTCGAGAGCTGCTGCGACAGGGCCTCAAGGGTCTTATCCACAGGGTAGCTCACACCCTCCAGCGTGGTGAGCGTCACCTTCTCGGCAAAGGTGTAGAAGAAGGCGACCTCCTCCATCTTCACGGGGATGATCTTATCCTTATAGCGCACCAGCAGCACCTGAACACTCTGCTGCTGCACCTCCTCGATCATGCGGTCACGTCGTGCGCGCTCGTCGCCACGCTCCGCCGAGGTAAGCCTCTGCAACTTGTCGAGTGCTCGCTTAAGGTCATCCTCCTTGAAGGGCTTTAACAGATAGTCGATACTGTTGACCTTGAAGGCCTGCAAGGCATACTCGTCGTAGGCCGTGGTAAAGATGATGGGTATGTCGACATCGACGCTATGGAAGATGCTGAACGAGTCGCCGTCGGCAAGGTGTATATCCATAAATACCACATCGGCCTCGGGCTTTGTGCGGAAGTACTCCACAGCCTCCTCGACCGACTCCAGCACGGCAAGCACCTCGCTCTCGGGGGAGATGGTACGAAGCATATTTCGCAGGTTGACAGCAGCTGCCGTCTCATCCTCAACGATGATAACTCTTCTCATAAGTCGTTATTTATTAGGTTTTTCCAGAGGCATACGCACCACGAAACGCTCCTCCTGGTCGATAATCTCGATATCGTGGCCCGTGATGATCTGCCAGCGGCTACGCAGGTTCTGAAGACCGATACCCGTCGAGGGCTCCGAATTGAGCTTCGGATGCTTCGGATTCTCAATCTC
The DNA here is from genome assembly GCA_937880705.1 of uncultured Alistipes sp. The sequence continues at coordinate 2,660 of CALGRZ010000007.1, read as the reverse complement.
GAGCACACCATCTATGGTGCGTACAACAACATGCAACGGGTTCTTCGTCGTTATGCTGTTGTGCTTCACGGCATTGCCGATAAGAGGCTGCAACGACAGGGCGGGCAGTGTCCAGTCGAGGTACTGCTCATCGATATCGAAGTCGAAGAAGAGCTTGTCGGCATAGCGTATCTTGAAGAGGTAGGCATAGGCCTCGGCAAAGGCCATCTCGTCCTTAAGCGTCGTGCGCTCGCTCTGACCATTCTGGATGATGTAGCGGAAGGTGTACGATAGCTGGTCGATATACTCCAGTGCGCGCTCCTCGTTATGCTCTCGGATGAGCATCGCCAACGAGTTGAGCGAGTTGAAGAAGAAGTGGGGGTTGATCTGACCCACAAGCATATTGTAGCGCGTCGAGAGGTTCTCGGTCTTAAGTCGCTCGTTCTCCACGACGATGGTCTGGCGTTGGCGCATAAGCTGGTAGGTGTATGAGTATAGCACTGTCACCACCAACATAAAGAGGCACTTGGTCATAACCACCAGATTGGCATTATCGCGTGCCTCACCCTGGAAGAAGAAGACGATACGCATCAGGCCATCCTTGAACGACATCACGGGGGCGAAATAGAGTGCCACGATAGCCACCACGACGGCCAACAGTATGCGGTGCATAAAGGCACGCCCCGCGCTACGGCCACTGCTCGGCTTCGAGGTGAGTATGACAAGCAGCAGGAACGACACAAGGGCGTAGTAGACTATCTGCCATATAAACTCGGCCGTGCGGCTGGGACGGTCATAGAGCGCGTCGAAGTCAAAGGGCTCGCCATTGCGCCTTACGATATCGTCGAGGCGTGGGTGGGCGGCCTGTCGCTGCTCCTCGGTGTAGCTATCACCGCTGAGCTGTCGTGAGGTGAACTTCAGGTGGTCACCATCCATCAACTTGAGCGTGTGCACCTGCCATGCCGAGACATAGACGCTGTCACGCACCTCGCAGTCACAGATGATATATCCGTGCATATCCTCCGTGATGTGGAGTACGCCCGAGGTGTGCTCACCCTCGAGGTGATCATCGCCACCACGCTGGTCCATGCCACGCTCGGTGATTATGGGCAGCAGCAGGTACGAGAAGTTGATCACCAGACTCAAGGCGATAGCTATGAGCAGATGCAGAGCAATAGTATGTTTTTGTATCTTCATAGGCGTTAGGGGTAAGTAATTAAGCGCGCCGAGCCAACACTGTGGCATCAACCCAAGGGCTTGTAGCCCTCTCTTTGGGCTACTCGTACCACGATGCGTAGGTGCGGTAGTCGCGTGCCGTGCGCTTGATGATCTCGTCACGCTGCTCCGGGGTCACATCCTTGACCTTCTTGGCCGGTACACCCGCATATACCGAGTAGGGCTCGAGCTTCTGGTTCGAGAGCACCAGAGCACCCGCCGCGATAATCGAGCCTGTGGCCACCACGGCATTATCCAGCACTATGGCACCCATGCCGATAAGACAGTTATCCTCGATGGTAGCACCGTGAATAACGGCATTGTGACCCACCGACACATAGTCACCGATGTGGGTCTGCGAGGGGTTCTTCGAGCCATCGTAGAGGGTGTGTATCACCGCGCCATCCTGGATGTTGGTGTGGTTGCCAATAGTTATCGAGTTGACATCGCCACGCAACACTGCGTTATACCATATCGAGCAGTTTTCGCCAATCTTCACATCACCGATAATGGTTGCTGTCTCGGCCAACCATGTATCCTTACCGATCTCGGGCTCGTGGCCACGAACATTTCTTATAAGTGCCATATTACTCCTTTGTTTTAGATTCTTGCCAATAGTTCTCCATCTGGTCGAGTGTCATATCGTGCAGTGTCATGCCCTGGTCGGCAGCGCGCTGCTCCATATAGTTAAAACGACGTATAAACTTCTTGTTGGTACGCTCCAGCGCACCCTCGGGGTCGATACCATAGAGGCGGCAGGCGTTGATAAGGGCGAAGAAGAGATCTCCCATCTCTCCCTCCAGCTTATCTCTATCCTCGGCTCGTATCTCGGCATCCACCTCCATAAGCTCCTCCTTGACCTTGGCCCACACATCCTCACGTCTCTCCCAATCGAAGCCCGTAGCCGCCGCCTTCTCTCCGATGCGGAAGGCCTTGACCATTGCGGGCAACGACACAGGCACACCGCCCAGCGTACCACTCTTGCGGCTCTTCTTACGCAGCTTGAGGGCCTCCCAATTCTGCTTCACCTCCTCGGGGGTGTCGGCATGTATGTCGCCATAGACGTGTGGATGGCGGTATATAAGCTTGTCGCACACGGCATTAGCCACATCCGTATAGTTAAACTTACCCGCCTCGTCACCCAGCTTTGAGTAGAATACGACATGCAACAGCAGGTCGCCAAGCTCCTCCTTGATGCCCTCCATATTCTTATCGGTGATGGCATCGGCAAGCTCGTAGGTCTCCTCGATGGTGTTGTTACGCAGTGTCTCGAATGTCTGCTCACGATCCCAGGGGCACTCCTTGCGGAGCTTATCCATCACGTCGAGCAGTCGTGTTGTGGCCTTCTCGGCCTTCAGTCTATCCATATTATTGTTTAGGTTTAATCGCTCTAAATGGTAGTTTAAGTACGCCGAAGAATGCCTCGCCAAAGATACTTGACGACATCTTCGACACGCCGGCCTCGC
>CALGRZ010000006.1 GCA_937880705.1 uncultured Alistipes sp. | reverse complement strand
TACTTAAAGTATTTCCCATTCAGGGCAATGATTGAGGCGTCGAAGGATGCCCCTTTTCACAAGAAATTACTCCATGCAGCGACAAATAAGATTACGATCACCATAACCGTTGTCGATCTTCGTTACATAGGGGAAGAACTTATTCTCAGCAATCCACTCAAGGGGGAACGCTGCCTCCTGACGGCTATATGGGTGATTCCACTCGCCAGCAAGCTCAAGGGCGGTGTGGGGAGCATTGACAACAACATTGTCGGCATTGCCCTCAGCGACAGCAGCCTCGCACTCGCGCTTAATCTTGATAAGTGCCTCGATAAAGCGATCCATCTCGGCCTTAGACTCCGACTCGGTAGGCTCAACCATCAAGGTCTCGTGCACGGGGAACGAGAGCGTAGGTGCGTGGTAGCCGTAGTCCATAAGACGGTGAGCGATATCGCCACAGTCGATATTGTAGTCGTGCTTGAAGCGTGTGAGGTCGAGAATCATCTCGTGACCTACACGGCCAGTCTCGCCAGAGTAGTAGGTGCGATACTCATCCTTAAGTGCCGACGACATATAGTTTGCGTTCACGATGGCGAGCTCGGTAGAGCGGCGCAAGCCCTCGAAGCCGAGCATACGGATGTAGCCATAGGTGATGGGGAGCAACATTGCCGAGCCCCAAGGTGCAGAGGCAACAGCGGTGATACCCTCCTCGCCACCAGTCTCCATAAGTGAGTGGGTAGGCAAGAACTTAACGAGGTGCTCAGCGACACATACAGGGCCTACACCAGGGCCACCACCGCCGTGAGGCATAGCGAAGGTCTTGTGGAGGTTGAGGTGGCAGACATCGGCACCGATAAAGCCGGGGTTGGTTAGGCCCACTTGTGCGTTCATATTGGCCCCGTCCATATATACTTGTGCTCCACATGCATGGATGATGCGGCATATCTCTACAATTTCTGTTTCGAAAATGCCGTGAGTAGATGGGTAGGTTATCATCAGTGCTGCCAGCTGGTCGCGATTGGCTTCGGCCTTGGCTTGGAGGTCGGCCATATCTACGTTGCCTTGCTCGTCGCAAGCGCAAGTAATGGTGCTGAAGCCGGCTTGAATGGCGCTGGCAGGGTTGGTGCCGTGTGCCGAGGCGGGTATCAGTATCAAGTTGCGATGACCTTCGCCAATGCTTTCTTGGTAGGCACGGATAACTCGAAGGCCGGCATATTCGCCTGCAGCTCCCGAGTTGGGTTGAAGGCTTACGCCTGCAAAGCCGGTAATCTCTTTCAGCTCTTCGCTAAGGTTATGAATCAGCTCGCGATAGCCTTCGGCTTGGTCGGCCGGCACTAATGGGTGTATGTTCATGAAACCGGCTTGACTCAATGGTAGCATCTCGGCAGCGGCATTCAGCTTCATGGTGCACGAGCCCAACGAAATCATGCTGTGTGCCAACGAGATATCCTTGCGCTCCAATCGCTTGATGTAACGCATCATCTCG
>CALGRZ010000005.1 GCA_937880705.1 uncultured Alistipes sp. | reverse complement strand
CGAAGTCCTTCTCGATCTCCTCGCGTGAGAACTTACCCTCGTTGATAACATACAACCAACGCTTGAGGAACTCCTCGGGCATGTTCAGTGCAGCCTTCTCGATGAGGAAGTTGCGCACAGCCTGAACGAACATGAAGTCGGTCTCGCGCTTGAGCTCACGCTCGATCTCCTCGTCGAAGAACTTGTCGAGCTCCTCCTCGTTGGTTACGTTACCTGCGGGGAAGGCCATCTTGAAGAACTCCTCGTTGAGCTCGGGGTCTGCAAAGCGACGGATCTTGGTGATCTCCAACTCGAACTCGGGGTTGATACCCTCCAGCTCCTCCTGCTTAACAGAGAGAACGGCAGCACGCTGCTCGGGCTTCTTGTAGAGCTCGTTGATGTTAACCTTGGTCTTGTAACCCACCTTCTTACCCTTGAAGGGCTTACGCTCCTCGTCGGTCATCGAGATAAGACCAACGTATGCCTCCTCGATACGAATATCGCCGTTGTCGAGGGTTACGTTCAGAGCCTCATCGTTGGCTACCTTGTCAACATCTACCAGACGGCCGTAGCGACGCAGGTAGTTGGTGCGGTAGTCGGTGTGCATCTTCTTGTCGATCTTGATCTTATGGTAGGTAATCTTGTCCTTTGCCGAGAGCGACAGCTCAATCTTGGGAGCCTCGCCGATCTCGAACATAAACTCGAACTCGGTGCCATTGTCGAAGTCGAACTCGCCCTGCTCCTCCGAAGGAATTACATCGCCAACATAGTCGATGTTCTCCTTCTGCAAGTACTCGAATACCGAGTTAGAAGCGATGCGGTATGACTGCTCGGCCAATACGCCCTTGCCGTACATCTTCTTAACAATACCCATGGGTACCATGCCGGGACGGAAGCCGGGCACGTTTGCCTTGCGCTTGTACTCGCGCAACTGGCTCTCTACGGCCTGGCCGTAGTCTGCCTCATTGACAACGACCTTCAATACCGAAATGCCGCCATCACGCTGTTCTCTTGTAATGTTCATTGCTATAATCGTGTTTTTATTGTTATTGCTTTTCTTGGGTCTACACCTATATATAGGCGTAAAATCGCGCAAAGATAATAAAAAATTCATAAAACACAATCCCTGCTCACTAATTATTTACAAACTACCGACATCGCACACCCCGCCACCCTCGCCCACCACCCCATCTTTTGCGGCCAACGGTTTTAATATTTCCCATTTTTTCTTATCTTTGGCATCAGAGTGATGCCCCCTCTACATGATGGCTATGCAATAAAGAGCCTCGGAAGTGAGGCTATCAAAATACTTTTTACTATCTTTGGCATCAGAGTGATGCCCCCTCTACATGATGGTTCTGCAATAAAGAGCCTCGGAAGTGAGGCTATCAAAATACTTTTTCTTATCTTTGTGCGGATGATTTTAGATGTAGCACGTCATAAGTTCTGGGAGGGCATCGCAACCCTTGTCATCATCGCCATGGTGGCGGTGGTGCGCGGTGCCACACTCGTCAACGGGGATGCATCAGCCGACGAGGCCACGCTGGCACCTTTAGCCCTGTGGCTTAACCGCTTCGAGCTGTCGCACCCTATCCTGGCGGCACTCCTCGAGTTTGTGATGATCATCCAGGCCTCGTTGTCTCTGGCCCGCAGCAGCGTGCGCCTGAAGATATACCCTGCGGCGACAATGGCACTGATGTCCCTTACATCACTCCTCATCACCGGCATGGGCATCTATCACATGCCGCTGGTCACGGTGGCTGCGATGCTGCTCGGTGCCGAGGCCATAAGCCGCTTTATGCGCTGCCTGGGCCACAGCATACGCCCCCACTACCTCTTCACGGCGATGCTCTCCGTGGGTATGATGCCACTGCTCGACAGTGCACTTATGGCCCTTCTGCTGCTCACTCCCCTACTTCTGCTGCTCGTGCGTGCCGACCTGCGCGCCATTGTCGTAGCCGTCGTAGGTGCCACACTGCCCATCTTTAGCTACGCATACATCGAGTGGTGCCTTGGTGGTAGCTTCACCCACAGCATCGAGTCGCTATGGAGTGCTATGCTTGCCCCGGCAGCGTGGCAGGCTGCCGACTACTTCACGCCCATGCGTCTGGCAATGGTTGGCGTGGTGCTCTTTGCGGTGATCTGCTCCTTGATGCTCTATCGTCGTGAACGTCTGACACTCTCACTCGGTGCACGCCATGTCTGGTTCTTCCTGCAGGCAATTCTGCCACTGACCTGTGTCATATTTATGCTGCTGCCCTCGACAGGCCCGATAACCATCGCTACGGCCATGCTCCCTGCAGCCTGTATCATGCCACTCTTCTTCCAAAAGATGGACTCCTTCATCTCAATTACCGCATACGTTCTGCTCATCATACTAACCTTTGCAGCCCTGTAGATGAGGTATAAATATGCGGTATAATGCATGAATAATGCATAATATGCAACTTTTATGGAAAAATTATCTCTAAAAGTTTGGCAGTTAAATATTAAATACATACCTTTGTAGTGCAAACAGGAGACGATGGGTTCACATCTCGAATAATTCTCATGGACACACCAAATTTTCCCATCGTACTCTAAATTCTCATTAACCTAACTAACCTGGGAGGAGAGCCATCTGTGAAGACGCTACTCCTCCATTCTTTTTTTGTATCATCATCACCCCTTTTTTGGATGTGCTGTGGCGGGGGGGGGTAAAAAAAGAGAGGCCACGCAAACGGGTTGCATGGCACACTCATAACCAATAATCAGTCTTGGCACTCGGTCACTTCAACTCTCTATCAATGATATCGATACGCTCCTGCGTAATATCGTAGAGGCGGTCGATGGCTGCACCAAACGAGAGCTTCTCATCTCCGTTGATATCGGTCGATATACCCCATCGGTCGAAGTTCTTGCGCCACGACACCTCGATATACTCACGCTCTTCGTCTATGAAATCGAATACCGTCTCGAACTTCGGCTTAAGCACCCTCCATCTCTCACGGGCGAGCTGCCAGAAGGCCTCCTCCTTGAAGAGGCGGTCGTACCACCACGCCCAGGTGATAAACAGACCATACTGCGCATGTGGCGAAGCGTTATAGGAGAAGGTACCCCAGTCGAAGTCCCAGACGGGGCCAGCAACGAGCTTTCCGCCACGATCCTTCTGCAGATAGACACTGCCCGGGTTACCCAGCTCATGGTTGACACATATCTCGTAGATGAGCCAATAGTCGATAAACGACTGTGCATCAATATACTCCTCATAGCGACCTGCGTAGACACCACTCTCGGCCTCGTCAATATAGCCCTTTATCCATGCCAGCTGCTGCTCGGTGAGATCCTCCTCATCGGGGAACTTCACGGCAAAGGGTACGCCATGTGCCGTAGTCCACTGCCAGAGGTTGTCGTAGTGGAAGTCCAGCTCAAGGAGGTAGCCTCCCGTGACGGCCTCGCCTGAGTTATCGGCCGTGGTCATCTCGGTGATGGCTATACGGTCATTGTCGACACGCACCTGCTCGGCGAGGAGGTACTGCCCGAGATGCTCGCCATTGAGTATCAGCTCGACAAACTCGCACCGCGGGGTCCACTCGAGCGACGTCTGCTGCGCGAGGTAGTAGGCCACGCGGTTACGCAACAGCGTGCGGTCCATGTAGTTTGCCAGCAACACCCATCGCTTGTGCTTGGGCATGCCCATCACCCTCTGCTTCTCGGTGAACTTTATGGCGTAGGGCTTCTTCTCATAGCCCCATGTAGAGTTACCACGGCCACGAATGGCCATCTCCACAGCCTCGATATCCTCGAAGCGACCCATGCCGTCGAGCCACAGCTTGGAGCCCTCGACCCATACATCCTTTGACCACACGCCCTGACCTCCGGGTGTCTCTATGCGCACCACGGGCAGAGCGGTGAAGCAGGTGAGGTGCAGCGTATACTCCACCTCGCTCTGCGAGCATACGATGCGCAGACTACGCCGCGTAGACATATCTACGGCCTCGCCATGCCACTCCACGCCATCGATCTCAATGCGACGTATATCCTCACCGACGATCGTGGGCACGAAGCTACGCTCGGCGTAATACCCCTCAAGATGTGCTCGAAGGCTCTGCGACGGCACATCGAGGCTGAAGACAACATCTTCGTTCAGCGTAGGATTTTGGCTCTTAAGGAGTTTTACGCTAAACTCGTTGCTTATGATATCGCCACTGATGATATTTATCGCATTGGAGCGCACCAGCAGGCCCGACTCGAGGTGTATGACGATGTTTATACGCTCGTCGTAGAGCACACCACTGCCACTATCCTCCAACAGAGCAACGTACTGCCCGCGCGTAGTGCCTTCACGCACACTCCTCAGCCTGAAGCCTTCGGGCTCGCGCAGCACATTGTCGGCCATGCATAGCTTGACCTCGCACTTGGGCGACGACACGACATAGTTAAACAGGGCCTTGGGCTCCTCGACGTAGAACTCCACCTCGACGGTGCCTCCGGCCTCCAGAGCGAAGGTGGTCTGCTCACAGGTAATGGAGCGCAACACCGAGGGACGGCTCACCTCGGGTGTGTTGTCACAAGCCGTGGCAAGCAGCAAAAGCAGCGCGAAGAGTATGTGGACCTGCCGCCTCATCACTACCAGATGAGCGAGTGTACCGAGCGTGCGGGGGCATCGAAGAGGAAGTCACCCTTGGGGCTCCTTACAACCACCTGCTTGTCGCTATCCGAGTCGTTGAGCACTACGGCCGAGAGTGTACCATCGGGGTTCTCGAAGGCCGAGGCTGCAATGCCCGATGCCGAGGACTTCAGGCGCACGGCATCGCGCTTAACGACCTTTGACATGTGGCCTATGGCGTACCAATGGCTGCGGTAGGTCAGGGTGTTGTACGAGTATGAGGCATCGCAATCGACAAAGCCGTAGCATGTGGTGCAGCCACCCGGACGGTTGGGGCCACGCTGCGCATCGAGCATAAAGTTCCACAGCACCACGGCACGGCAGTAGTTGTTTATCGTGCCGAGGCATACCTCACGGATGTGCCACAGCAGGTTATCACCGAAGTTCGGACACCATGTGCCGATGCTCTGCTCGGTGAAGTAGATGCTCTTGCTGGGGTCGGCCGAGTGTACCGAGGCAAGGGCCGACGAGCTACCGCCATAGGCGTGCCATGCCGAGCCCTCGACATACTTCGATGCCTCGGCATCCCTGTATATGTTCTTCACGAAGTCCGTAACATCGAAGTTGTGGTCGTAGATCCATATCTTGGTGTCGAGGCCTGCCGCCTCGAACTTCGGGCCAAGGTGATCCTTGATAAAGTTGCGCTGCTGCTCCCACGACATATATGTCGAGGCCGAGTTACCATCATGCAGAGGCTCATTCTGGGGTGTTATAGACTCGATCTCGAAGCCGTTGAGCTCCATCTCCTCGACCCACATCACCAGATAGTCGGCATACTCGTCATAGTAGTCGGGATTGAGACGACCACCCACCCACTCGTAGTGCGGGTCGTTGTTATAGCGGTTGAGCTTCATCCAGCGCGGTGCCGTCCACGGGGCGGCGATAATCTTCACATCGGGGTTGATGGCCAGAATCTCACGCAACACGGGGAAGAGGTAGTTGCGATCATCGTCATGCACACCGAAGAACTCGAGACCCTCCTGATCGCACCATGTGTACTCCCCGAGCGAGAAGTCCGAGCAGCCTATCGACACACGGATGTAGTTGTAGCCGAGGCCCTCGGTGGGATGAAAGGCTGCACGCAGGATACGATCTCTATCCTTGTCGCTCATCTTCAGCAGGTTATAGGCCGACGAGCCTGTGATGGCAGGGCCAAAGCCCTCCATCTTCTGGTAGCGTGTCGAGGCATCGATGGTAAGCGTCGCAGCACCATCCTTCAGCGTGCTGACATCGCTCGTAGCCACCTCCTTGAGCAGCAGCCTCTTATCGGCCGTCGAGCTGAAGAGCTTGACACCCTCATCGGGGTAGTTGTAGTCGATGTTGCCCTCCGTGCGCACATCGAGGCTGTGGATGCCGGTGTAGATGCCATTGAGCCCCGCAACACCAAATATGCGATACTCGACACCCGACTCCAAAGCATCAAACTCGACACTTGACGAGGCTGTGAGCTTGCGCCCCTTGATCATATCGCCAAGCGCAGGTGTAGCACTGCCGGCCTCCTTAAGCAACACATAGGCCACGTCGGCATTGGCAATGGTGACATCCACCACCACCTTATGCTCGGTGCAAGAGGCTAACTCGAGGGTTATCTCCGTTTTTGTTTCGGGTTTGGGTGGCTCCTGCGAGGGGCCATCACCGCCGCATGCCGTTGTGCTTGCAACAAGCAGTGCCATAAGCCAGAGGATGCTTCGTCGTATCATAGTTGCTCGATTTTGGTTTTAATATTATTAGTTACAAAGTTACAATTTTTTTTGGTGCTATTGCCACATCATACACCGCATACAGCAAAAATATAGGTCGCGGAGCAAAAAACGCCCTGATAATAAACCGAATAACGCTACACAAAAGTGGTTCATGAGTATGGTATTTAAAAAATATTTGCTATCTTTGGCATCTTGCGATGCTCCTTATAACAGGATACTCCTGCAATAAAATAGCCCGTCAAGTGATGAATACTAAATTCTTTTTCGTATCTTTGCATTACTATGAAACTACGTCTACTGCTACCAACAATCCTACTCCTGTTCGCGGGCCTTGCGGCATCACCCACGGCCTCGGCACAACTGCCAATCCTTGAAGAACTTGACAAGACTATCGACCTCTCCGAGGGCTTCGTGCAAAACCGTCTTGCACGCATAAAGAACATACGCAACCTCCTCGACGAGCCCAACATCTCGCTGCAACAGCAGTACAACACCTACACCATGCTCTACAAGGAGTACCGCTCGTTCCAGTTCGACAACGCCATGCAGATGCTCAACGAGCGCGAGCGCGTGGCACGAGAGCTGAAGGATCGCTCGCTCATCGCCGAAGTGAACATAGACCGCGCACTGCTCTACACCACCTCGGGCATGTTCTTCGAGGCCAGCAAGCTGCTCGACAGCGGTATCGACACCCTGCACCTCAACCGCGATCAGAGGGTGAAGTACTACAGTGCCCAGCACCGCTTCCACTCCGACTTCATGCACTACACGTCGGATCAGGATGTTAAGATGCGCGCAGGGTATAAGATGATGTACTACCGCGAGCGCATCTTAGAGTCTACCACACCCGACGAGACTGTGCATCAGTATATCATCGTGCGCAACCACATGAGCAGTGGCCGCTGGGAGGATGCCGAGAAGATCAGCCGCGCGCTACTCTCATCGTTTAAGCCCGACGAGCATGAGTACGCCATGTACTCCTATGACCTCGGCCGCATCTGCGAGGCTCTGGAGCGTCGTGACGAGATGGTCGAGTGGTTCGCACGCTCGGCAATGGCCGACATGCGCTCGGCAACAAAGGACAATGCCTCGCTGTGCAGTCTGGCACAAAACCTCCTGGAGCGTGACGAGATAGACCGCGCCTTCCGCTACATCACCATCTCGCTCAACGATGCCCTCTACTACAACGCCAAGCTGCGCCCCTGGCAGATATCGGGTGTGATACCCGACATCGAGCGCGCCTACCACGCCAAGCAGACACTTCAGCGCGAGGAGATTGAGCGCGAGCAGGAGCGTTCACGGCTCTTCATCATCATCATCTCGATACTGGCCATAGTGCTGTTTGGAGGCTGCTGCTATATGGCATCACTGCTTGTACGCTCGGGCCGCGATGCCCGCCGCATCCGCGAGATGAACGAGCACATCGGCCACAGCAACGAGGAGCTACAACGCCTCAACGAGCGTCTCGAGGCCATGAACAGCGAGCTGCGCGAGGCCAACATCGTCAAGGAGGAGTACATCGGTCTCTTCCTCTCGATGTGCTCGGACTATATCGAGAAGCTGACCACCATGCAGCGCAACGTGCGCCGCAAGCTCTCGCAAGGCAAGGCTGCCGAGTTAGAGAGGGAGCTCTCATCGTCGAGCCTGATGGACGAGGAGCTGGACAACTTCTACGAGATGTTCGACAACGCCTTCCTCTCGCTCTACCCGCGCTTCGTGGAGGAGTTCAACGCCCTGCTGCGCCCCGATGCACACATCGAGCTTAAGAAGGGCGAGAAGCTCAACACCGAGCTTCGCATCTTCGCCCTTATACGTCTGGGTATCACCGACTCTTCGCGCATAGCCTCGCTACTACGCTACTCGGTAAATACCATCTACAACTACCGCGCACGCACCAAGAACAACGCGCTGGATGACCGCAGTTCGTTCGAGGAGCGCATAAAGATCATAGGCAAGTAGCCATGGCCGAAGAGTTTATCATCGCCGAGGGCGACAAGCACAAGAGATACAGCCTGCTATACAAGCAGATAGCAACACTCGTGGAGGGCGAGAGCGACCCCATAGCCCGCATGGCAAACATCGCCGCCATGATCCACCACACCTTCCACTTCTGGTGGACAGGCTTCTATCGTGTTGTGGGCGAAGAGCTTATCCTCGGCCCATTTCAGGGTCCGGTGGCATGTTGCCGCATAGCCTATGGTCGCGGTGTCTGTGGCACGGCATGGCATAAGGGCTGCACGCTGGTAGTCGACGACGTAGAGCAATTCCCCGGACATATAGCATGCAGCTCGCTATCGCGTAGCGAGATTGTAGTGCCCATACTCCACGATGGCAGGGTTGTGGCAGTACTCGACATCGACAGCGAGCACCTTGCCACGTTTGATGAGTGCGACCGCCAGTGGCTGGAGCGCATCACAGCACTGATATAGAGCGGCCTATACAACCGATGCAGATTAACCGACAGACGAAAGTCTGAATAGCAAATATTAAAACAGGATAAAGAGTATGTTTCAAAGAGAGAAGATACTGATCGAGAGCGCGTGGGAACAGCGCGAGATGTTGGCACAGGACGAGGTACGCGAGGCCATACGCCGCGTTGTCGAGGCCGTAGACAAGGGCAAGCTACGCTGTGCCGAGCCCCTGGATGCCGAGAATAGCCTCTGGCAGGTCAACGAGTGGGTCAAGAAGGCGATTATCATGTACTTCCCCATACAGACCATGCGCACGATGCGCGCCGGTGAGCTGGAGTGGTACGACAAGATGGAGCTTAAGCGCGGCTACGAGGAGCTGGGCGTAAGAGTTGTGCCCCATGCCGTGGCACGCTACGGCGCATACATCGCCCCCGGAGCGATACTCATGCCGTCGTATGTCAACATAGGTGCCTATGTCGACAGCGGCACGATGGTGGACACATGGGCCACGGTAGGCTCATGCGCACAGATAGGCAAGAACGTACACCTCTCGGGTGGCGTGGGCATAGGTGGCGTGCTGGAGCCCGTGCAGGCCTCGCCCGTCATCATCGAGGACAACTGCTTCATCGGCTCACGCTCAATAGTTGTTGAGGGTGCACACATCTGCCGCGAGGCGGTGCTGGGCTCCAACACCGTCATAACAGGCTCGACACACATCATCGACGTGACGGGCAGCGAGCCCAAGGAGTACAAGGGCTATGTGCCTCCCCGCTCGGTGGTGGTATCGGGAACCTATACCAAACACTTCCCCGCGGGTGACTACGGCGTGCAGTGCGCCCTGATCATCGGCCACCGCAAGGAGTCTACCGACAAGAAGACGTCGCTGAACGACGCCCTGCGCGACTTCGCGATATCGTAAGCCACAAGCGGCAGAGGATCGACCACGCGGCAAGGATCGAGCGAGCGGCAAAGTATAGACCACGCAACAAGGATCAAACGAGCGATACTTATGTATATAATAGAAGCGGGATGTCCCTTAATGGACATCCCGCTCTTCTTATGCTGCCGAGGTACTACTCCTCGTCAGTGTCGGTGTAAGCCTTGAGCAACTTATCCTGTACGTCGGCAGGTACCTGCTCGTATGATGCAAACTGCATGGTGTAGGTTGCAGCACCCGAGGTCAACGACGACAGTGAAGTCGAGTAGCGGTAGAGCTCTGCCAGAGGCACGCGGGCGTTGAGGCGGTCGAAGCCCTTGTCAGACTCCATACCCATGATCATCGCGCGACGGTTCTGCAAATCGCTCATAACCGAACCCATATACTCGCTGGGTGTAAGCACCTCTACGTTGTAGATAGGCTCCATAATCTTCGGGCCGGCATTGCGGAAGGCCTCCTTGAAGGCGTTACGGCCGGCAAGCTTAAACGAAAGCTCGTTTGAATCTACTGGGTGCATCTTACCGTAGTAGATGACAACGCGGATATCGCGAGCGTAAGAACCTGTCAACGGACCCTCGTCCATCTTCTCCATAATACCCTTCAAGATAGCGGGCATAAAGCGTGCGTCGATAGCACCACCAACGATAGAGTTGTAGTACTGCAACTTACCGCCCCAAGGCATATCATACTCCTCCTTACCCTTAACGCTAACGGCAATCTCCTGACCGTTAACCTTGTACTTAGAAGGCTCAGGCATACCCTCGTAGTAGGGCTCGATAACCATATGAACCTCACCAAACTGACCAGAACCACCAGACTGCTTCTTGTGGCGGTAGTCGGCCTGAGCTACCTTGGTGATAGTCTCACGATAAGGAATCTTGGGAGCGAAGAACTCAACCTCCATCTTATTCTCGGTCGAAAGACGCTGCTTGAGGATGTTGAGGTGGTGCTCACCCTGACCCTGAATGATGGTCTGCTTAAGCTCCTTAGAGTACTCAACAAGGATAGTGGGATCCTCGTACTTAGCATCGTTGAGCAACTTGCCCAACTTCTCCTCATCGTTCTGCTCCTTAGCCTTGATAGCTGC
>CALGRZ010000004.1 GCA_937880705.1 uncultured Alistipes sp. | reverse complement strand
TCGCACTTCCTACCGACTTCTCGGCGCGTATTGCTCGTAACACCCAGATCTACATCCAGGAGGAGACCAACGTATGCCGCTCGGTAGACCCCTGGGCAGGTTCTTACTATGTTGAGAGCCTCACCAACGAGATCGCTCACAAGGCTTGGGAGCACATCGAGGAGATCGAGAAGCTGGGCGGTATGGCCAAGGCTATCGAGACCGGTATTCCGAAGCTCCGCATCGAGGAGGCTGCTGCTCGTAAGCAGGCTCGCATCGACTCGGGCAACGAGACCATCATCGGTGTTAACCGCTACCGTCTGGAGAAGGAGGCACCCATCGACATCCTCGCAGTTGACAACACCGCGGTTCGTGAGAGCCAGGTTAAGCGTCTGCAGGAGCTCCGTGCCAACCGTGACAACGCCGCAGTAGAGAAGGCTCTGGCCGCCATCACCGAGTGCGTACGCACCGGCGAGGGTAACCTGCTTGCTCTGGCTGTTGAGGCTGCCAAGGTTCGTGCATCACTGGGCGAGATCTCTGACGCTTGCGAGAAGATCGTAGGTCGCTACAAGGCAGTTATTCGTTTGAACTCAGGTGTATATTCAGCAGAGGTGAAATCAGATTCAGCATTCGAGAAGGCAAAGCAGATGTGTGCTGACTTTGCAAAGAAGGAGGGCCGTCAGCCCCGTATCATGATTGCCAAGCTCGGCCAGGACGGTCACGACCGTGGTGCCAAGGTTGTAGCAACAGGTTATGCAGATATCGGCTTCGACGTCGATATGGGTCCCTTGTTCCAGACTCCCGAGGAGGCTGCCAAGCAGGCTGTTGAGAACGACGTTCACGTTGTGGGCGTATCATCACTTGCTGC
This sequence comes from uncultured Alistipes sp., assembly GCA_937880705.1. The sequence goes on along the minus strand of CALGRZ010000004.1, from coordinate 1,684 downwards.
CGGTCACCTCACACTCGTACCGCAGATCATCGCAGAGCTCAAGAAGCTCGGCCGTGAGGATATCGTAGTTGTTGTCGGTGGTGTTATCCCCGCACAGGACTACGACCAGCTCTACAAGGATGGTGCTGCTGCTATCTTCGGCCCCGGTACTCCCGTGGCTACTGCAGCTATCAAGATCCTTGAGATCATCGGTGAGTAATCACTCTTTCGGCGGGCCTGTCCCGCACAAGCAACCGACGGAGGCTTTGGCCTTCGTCGGTTTTTTTTTGCGGAGGAGGGTGGGTAGCGCAGTCTATAAGGTGGCGCAGTCGATAGGACTTGATAGGACTGAATAGGACTTAATGGGCATTTGCGCGGCCGACATTTATCCGTGAGCAACCTGCTATCCCTAAATATCCTATCTCTTCCTATTTCTTCCTATCTCTTCCTACTCGTCCTATTTCTTCCTATCTCGTCCTATTTAGTCCTATCTCATCCTACCCCACCCACAAAAAAATAACGACCCCTATCATGGGGTCGTTATCTCTAATGGGTCATATCACCCATAGCCTATTACTCTCTCCAGAAGAGCATCGTGTCGGCATACTCGCCACGCTCGTTTAGGATCGGCAGTCCATCCTCGTCAACGCCAAAGAGCTGAATAAGGTAGACATCCTTATAATCGACCTTTATCTCGCCCTTGGGCACTACATAGCCCTGATAGCGACCGCCATCGTAGAACTCGACAGAGAGGCCCGGGTTGATAAAGCTATAGGTGAAGAGCGACTCCTTGAGTATGTTGCCATCCTCCTTGGCATCGCTGCTTACCAGCCTACCCTGACTATCACCGAGGAACGAGAGTGTGTAGTAGATATACCTCTTCTCGGTATCGCCCTCCTCCTGGGGCAGCTCGCCCACCCAATACCAATCGGTATGGTCAAGTGATGTGATAGGGGGGAAGGTCTCGCCCTCGTCAAACCAATTGCATGACACGCCCAGAAGCAGTGTCATGGCCACCATCATAGATTTCAAAAGTTTCATATCTTTAGTTTTAGTTATTCACCCATCCGCAAAAACGTATCCGGTCACAAAGATAGTATATTTTTACCAAAAAATAGCTCCGCCTCGCGCGCCATAGCGGCTAATGTTGTCGATATCAACTCATTTAAACAAAAAAAGTCTGCTCGAATGGTTGCTGATTATAAAATTTTACTTACCTTTGCAGTCCTTATGTGCGTGCGCGAACTTAATTTTACTGCGCGTAGCACGCCAAAGGAGTAACACATTTTATTAACTTTTAACGAGCGATTGTATCGCAAAACTATTTCCATTATGATGGATCAGAACAAAATTGTAGCGAACGAGAATTTCGATTGGAATGCGTTCGAGAATGACCTTGGCGTTTACAACCAGTCGAAGGAGGAGATTGCAGAGGCTTATGACAAGACTCTGTCTAACGTCGCTGTAGGTGAGGTTGTTGAGGGTACTGTTACCGAGATCAACAAGCGCGAGATCACCGTGAACATCGGCTACAAGTCTGAGGGTCTTATCGCAGCTACCGAGTTCCGTTACAACCCCGACTTGACCGTAGGCGAGAAGGTTGAGGTTTATGTTGAGTCGGTTGAGGATAAGGGCGGCCAGTTGGCTCTTTCACACAAGAAGGCTCGTCAGCTCAAGAGCTGGGATCGTGTAAACGAGGCTTTGA
>CALGRZ010000003.1 GCA_937880705.1 uncultured Alistipes sp. | reverse complement strand
TGCCGCTCTCTGCGCCGTGATCCTTGGCTCTTGCATCAAGGAGCAGGCCTACAAGCTCGAGACCGCGCAACTTATGGTGAACATCTCGCGTGCAGGTGCCAGCGAGTCACAGACACAGGGTGACGGTATCGGCGATGCGATGGTGTGGGCCTTCAAGTGCAACCTTGACAGCAATGGCGTACCCAGCAATGTGGAGAATACGGCCACAGGCTGGCGTCACCAGTCAAATATCAACACCTACGAGTCGATGAGCGTGCATGTGGAGTTGCCGCTCTGCGATGGCGAGGCACAGGCGTACCTCATTGCGGTAGTTATGAACACCGATAAGTGGGGCAACGTATCGAAGTCGTTTGGTGCCAACACGTCATACAGCGACCTGATGAGTGCCACGTTCAACGCCACATCGGCAGACTTCTGGGGCACATTCCCCGACGACGTTAAACTTGACCCCTCGCACCTTCCCGTGTCGAACTGGGCAACGATAAATGTAACCAACGAGAACACACACTCGGATAACCCCGACCAGGCAAAGTGCTATCAGCTCGACTTGCCCGTGTACCGCGCTGTGGCCAAGACACAGCTCTACATGGCGAAGAGCAGCAACGACTACACGTTGGAGGTTGTCGGAGCGCGTGTCCTCTCGGACGTACCTCCCACCGCAGGCTTTGTGATGACCAAGCAGAGCCTCTATGCCTCGGCACATGCCGGCAAGCCCGAGCAGCTGCCCGTAGGCACCACCAAGGGCTACCCCAACCAGGTGGATGGCCTTGCAGGACTTGATATCCCCTACGACTTTATGGCGGGTGAGATAGCCATGGGCAACGGAGCGAATAAGAGCTTCACCGCGAAGAGCATCACTGCTCTTATGGCTGACAACGACTTCGACTTCGTAGCCTCGACATTCCTCTACGAGAATGGCAACGATGTGGTCACTGCCGACGAGAACTGGGGCGAGCCCGCCGACACCGGCAATGGTGGCTACTACATGGAGATTACCTACCGCACACAGGCAGGCAGCAACGCCGCAGAGACTCACACCCGCTACGTTCCCCTGCCCCAGGTAGTGCGCAACCACGACTACCAGATCAAGGCCACGGTAGATCAGGCCGTGAATGGCGAGCTGGTGGTTAACTACATTGTCACCGAGTGGGAGACAAAGAGTATTGACGTTCCTCCGTTCAACTAACGAGATAACTACACGACTATGAGAAAGATATATAAATATGCGTTGATGTTCGTCACGATGCTCGCCGTGGGCTTCACATCGTGTATCAGTGACGACAACCTTATTGACAACCGCCCGATGATCGATGGCCTACCCGCAGAGGTGAGCCTGGAGTTCGAGGTGAACGAGGACAAGGAGATCACCCGCGCTGCACAGAGCGAGTACTACGAGTACCTGGTGCAGAATATCTATGTTATGGTATTCAGCAACGGTGCGCGTGTGCAGACCGACTTGAGCTTCTTCTCGCCCAATGACACTTCGGCACCCATCACCAACTATCGCAACAAGGCGGATCAGGCGGGTAACACACAGTCGAGTGGTACGGTGAGCTTCGGTGCAATCTCGGGCTCGAACCTGACCATCTGCGCTATTGCCAACGTAGGTATCTCGAACACCTCGATCACCCGTGCCGAGATCGGCGACGAGGTGCCCATCGACGTGACAACGCTCGACGCAGTAAAGACATACAAGGAGTTGCAGGAGCTCTCGATTAGGCTCTCGGGTGCCAACATCAACCGTGGTGCATCGTTTATGATGACCGGTGAGGTTATCGCCAACCTGGCAGCCAACGAGACCACTACCGTGACCATCCCCTTGAAGCGTGCCGACTCGAAGATCACCTTCAACGTGAAGGCCCAGAACCCCGACCCCTCGAAGTACTCGGACTTTATCTTCCTGCCGGGTAAGTGGCGCGTGGTAAATGCCCCTCTTAAGAGCTACATCCTGCCCCGCACGTTCAACGCCGGTGATACCCTCACCGAGGATCTCGATGCTACAAGCGCAAAGGAGGACTTCTACACCGTAGCCGAGGCCAACGCGCCCCAGTTTGAGGTTGTGGGCAACAACCAGGGCTCGTTCACCTTCTACATGTACGAGAATCTGAAGGCCCCCGAGGCCCTTATCAGCGCGACCGGCAATGTGGGCTATGCTCTGCGCGAGTTGCAGCAGAAGAACACCCCCACCGAAACCGATGTTGTGGTGAGCGGTCAGCAGTATATCAATGGTGACTATGTAAATGCGCCGAAGGATGCCACCTATGTCATCATCACAGGTGAGTTGAGCTACAACTACGTTGAGCCCTACACCGACCCCGAGACAGGCATCACCCAGGACCTCCAGAAGTGGGTTATGGCCGATGTTGAGTACTGCATACACCTTGGTCACAGCGGCGTAGCCAATGTCAACGACTACTCGACACTGCGTAACCACCACTACACCTATAATGTCACCGTGCAGGGCGTTAACGACCTTATCGTCGAGGTTGACAATGGCAACCAGCCCGAGGTTGAGAACCGTCCCGGTGCCGAGGGTGATGTGGTTATGTCGGCACAGCGCGTTATCAACGTCGACGGCCACTACGACCGTGCAAATATCGTCCTGACCGATAGCGAGGCCGAGAAGCTCTACTTTGCTGTCAGCACCCCTTGGGAGCGTGGTCTTGACACCAACGGCTTCGCCGACATCAACACTACGGTACGCGACTACAAGTGGGTTAAGTTCCTTATCAACAAGGAGGTTAACCAGGCCAACAATAACTTCGCCCCCTTCCCCGGCGAGCAGTGCTACGACGGTGGTGTGTCGCTCACGGGTACAGCAGCACAGAGTGGTGCCTACGGTACTACCGTTACCCTGCGCGATATCCGTCAGCTGTCTAACTACCTGAAGGATGCCACCAACCGTAACAATGCCAAGAGCAGCGACGGCAAGATCTATATCACCGTATTCGTTGACGAGTACCTCTACTACTACGATCCTACGGTAGATCCTATGGTGGGCATCGGCGAGAGCGGCTACACAACGAAGTATAAGAGCATCGTGAACGCTACGGATGCATCGTCGCTTATCCTCTGGAAGAAGAGTGTTAACCAGCAGGACCGTATGTTGCATATCGTTAAGGCCGGTGAGATGGAGTATAGTGCCGATGGCGAGACCTCGCTTTCGAAGTCGGTGGTAACCATCAAGCAGCGTGCTATAATGTCGTTCTACAACGTAAATGCAGAGTCATTGACATCGGCATGGGGTACGGAGACTATCAATGAGACAGGAACCATGTCGACAAGCGGTAGCAGATCACTGCCCAGCAATCTCCAAACTCTTGCAGACTACCCCAGAGCACAGCGACTTGTATCAGAGGGCTCACCTAAATGGGCATCGGTTATCAGCGCAAGCAATCAGTATGGCCTATTAGGTAGTTATAATGATGCTACCTATGCATGTGCAATGCGTAACCGCGACCTTGATGGTGATGGTACGATTGATCAGAACGAGATGCAGTGGTATCTTACATCATTGAATCAGATTAGTGACCTTTGGGTAGGTGATCCTGCCATGCCAGCTCATGCAAAGTTGTACGATGCGACAAACAGCTACGACTGGACCTACACACACTGGGAGAGTGGTGGATCAAATGGTATTAGAGTACACGGAAGGCACTATATAACATCCACCTGGGATAGTGGCTCAAGTGCAACCTCTCTCAAGACATTCTGGGCAGAGCAGTATGGTGCAACATCAACTTACTCTCAGTCTAGTTCATGGGTTGGGCTTCAGGCAGCTGCAGTACGTTGTATCCGTCACCTTGGTATGCCCTACACCAGCACTGATGCTCCTATGTCGTACTATAAGCGTACTGACAATAGCGATGGTTCGAACTCAATCAGCCTCGACTATATGAATATCGTGGCCTTACGAGAGACATTCGATGAGGGTAATGGCCTTCCCTATTCGCACCTTGGAGATGTTGGTTATAACAACTCGCCATATTTCGGATTCAACGTGCTACCCGGCTACTATGGTAATAATGGAGTATCATCGACAACAACATGGTATCGAGCATACCGGGGCGAGCAGCCTAATGCAGACGTTAGTAGCATCTGTCCGGATGGATATCGCATGCCCACACAGCGCGAGATGTTGATTATGCTTCGTGCACTGGACGAGGGCTCATGGACATACAACGTAAGTACCAATAATCTTACTAGAGGTGGCTACGCAATCTATAACGGTCAAAATATAGGAAACTATAATAGTCGTGATTACTTCGGCAGATTCTATTATTTCCCTGATGAGGGTCTTATTCAGCGTCGAGTATCATACGGCATGACCGAAACTGGAGGTCCCACACAATGGGGAAGTTGGAGTAATACAACATGTGCCGTGCGTTGTGTACAGGATAACAAGGATGCAAAGCATAGCTCATCAAGCGACTATGGTGATACTGGTGGTGATTTGCCCATCGGATAGTGATAACTAAAAGAGTTGAAGTACGAAGAACAGATTAGTACATAACAACTTACAATAGCGGAGATTTCGGGCCCGAGCACATATAGTGAGCGGGTCCGACAAACCGTTTTTTGGAGCAAAACCGAAAGGAGAGGAGCGAAAACGCGGGATAGCACGCCACACAATAGATGTCGGTAACGCTGATATCCATTCAGTTCTATCGGGTCCTATCAACTCCTACCGGCTGTGCCCACAGCCAGAGGAGGAAACAGAGTAAAATGATTGTAGAACATAAAACAAGATAGAAAGAAGAGGAGATAGTAAAAGATTAGCAATGGCGACAAACCAAACCAAGGGCAGCCAAGCGAGTCGAAGCTCGGAGCATAAACCACTACGAGCCGCTAACCACATCGACCGGCGCAGGCACCAAACCACAAACCACAACAGCCCGAGGTGAGGTGCGTACAGAAGAGTTGCAGAGACAAAACCTAATTAATAACCACTTAAAAAAACCACAATTATGAGAAAGCTTTTAGCTATGGTAGCTGTACTGCTGGTGGCAGTAAGCTGCGAGAACGTATCTGTAGAGAGCGTAAACCGGAATGAAGAGAGTAGCAACGTGCTCCACGCATACTTCTGCGACGAGTCACGAGCCTACTTCGATGAGAACATCAACACGCGCTGGAACGAGGGCGACCTGATCACAGTATTCGAGGGCAAGACACGAAACAAGAAGTATCTCTTCCTCGGCAAGGATGGCGACAACTCGGGAGATTTCGAGAACAAGACAACATCGCTCGGCTCGGCAAACAGGCTCGACAACCCCTGCTACTATGCGGTATACCCCTACAACCAGAGCATCTCGATACACGAGAATGGTACTTTGAAAATTTACTGGCCCGAGGTACAGAACTACCTCGCAAAGTCGGCAGGCATAGGTGCCAACATCATGGTGGCTGCAACAGCCGACATGGAGGACACCGACCTCTACTTCCGCAACGTGGGTAGCTACCTGCGTGTAAGGCTCTATGGCGCAGGTCAGGTAGTGAAGTCACTGGTGCTGGAGGGCAACGGCGGCGAGCTGCTCAACGGCGAGGCCGAGGTGGTAGCATCGTACGATGCAGCACCCCAGGGCACAATGCTCGCGGGAGGCACGACACTGACACTGGACTGCGGCGAGGGTGTGGCCATAGGTGCTACCGAGGCCGAGGCGACAGAGTTCTGGTTCGTAGTGCCCGAGGTTGTGATGCAGAGCGGTCTGACACTCACGGTAAATGGCGACAGCGGCTCACAGCAGTATGTTGTCAACAGCAAGGTGACCTTCGCACGCAACAAGTACAACACCATGACCCGCGAGCTCACAGAGCTTAACGGCGAGGTAGTATACGGCAACGACATCATCGAGGCAAACCTCTCGTCGACAAGAACATACCTCGACGCAAACGGCACGACGACATACTGGAAGGAGGGTGATAAGATGGGCGTATTTACCAGCGAGGGTAGCGCAAACCTCCTCTTCACCTCACCGACAGCATCGGAGGCGTGGACAGGCACCTTCCGTGGCTCACTCAATGGCGAGACACCCAAGTATGCCTACTACCCCTACTCGGCAACGGCAGGTAACGACCGCACAGCCATAAAGCTCAACCTCGCAGCAGAGCAGGATGTGACCAACTTTGGTGCCTACGACATCAAGCGCAGCACCAATGCCGACTACAGCGGCGTAAATGCCTCGCTCGACTTCACGGGTGTGCTGTCGATGATATACATCTACGTCAACGCCGTAGATACACAGCTCTATGACTGCCAGCTCAAGAGCGTGACAGTGACCGCTTCGCCCCTCAATGAGGGTGATCCCGCACCCGCAGTATCGGGTGACTTCGTGATGAACCTCGAGGCAGGCACCACCGCCTTTGGTGGCACGACACAGAACTATGCATCGTTGGTATGGCCCACACCGCACCTCTTCTCGGAGAGCGCAGCCGTGGCAAACCTGATGGTAAACCCCGCAGGCTTCAAGGCCGGCACCAAGTACAGCATCGTAATTGACACCGTCGAGGGTAAGCGCGCAACAATTAACGCCTCGGCACCCAAGGACTTTGCTCCAAATACACGCTACAAGCTGACAATAAACCTCGCAAACATCGCATCGGCAGTATATACCGATGTAAACGAGGGCAGCGCAGAGTAGCTACTGCATAACCCTTTGTCGGTGTGGTGTGATAGCCACACCGACAACTAAATAACCAACAAAACCCCAATCATGAAAAAGAACCACTACCAAGAACCACAACTCGAGATCATCAACATCCGCGTTGAAAAGGGAATCTGCACATCTGACCCAGGACAAATGGAGGGCCCCGAGCAGGGTGATGAAATCTAAAAAAAGGTATCCCATGAAGAGAGCTCTTTTAATCTGCGCGTTACTGCTGACCACAGTGGCGTGCGAAACTGTCGTAGAATCTATCGACAAGCAGGTGGGTGAGCGTTTCAGAGCCTACTTTGCAGATGACACACGGACATACCTCGACGACAACATGCGCCTGCGCTGGAGCGAGGGCGACATAATAACCATCTTCGAGGGATCGACACGCAACAAGAAGTACCGCTTCCTGGGCAAGACAGGCGACAACGCGGGTGAGTTTGAGAACCTGTCGAACATCTTCGGCACGGGAAACTACCTCTCGCGCTTCTACGCCATATACCCCTACCAGGAGAGCACTGCCATACACGAAGATGGCTACATCAACATCAACTGGCCCGCAGAGCAGCTCTACGCACCCAATACCGTGGGTCTCGGGGCCAACATCATGGTGGCAGCAACCGAGGACCTGAGGGACTATGACCTCTACTTCCGCAATGCAGGCAGCTACCTGCGCCTCAAGCTCTACGGCGAGGAGCAGACCGTGGGCTCGATAGTGGTGACAGCCACGGGTGGCGAGCTGCTCTCGGGTGCTTCGACAATCTACGTTCCCTACAATGCCGACCCCGTGACGGTGATGAACGAGGGCTCGACAAGCGTGACGCTGCAGTGTGGCGAGGGTATCACCGTAGGTGCTACCGAGGCCGAGGCAACGGAGTTCTGGGTGGTGCTGCCCCCCGCAACGATGACACAGGGCATCGTGGTGACGGTAAATGGCGCGAAGAACGGCTCACAGAGCTTCGAGGTAAGCGCGGCGGTAAACTTCCAGCGCAACAAGTACAACACCATGACGCGCGAGCTCACGGACCTCAACGTGCGCGAGATCGTCGAGGGCAACCCCTTCAAGTCGATAACCTTTGTGCAGTCGGCCAACGAGGGTAAGATGATGAAGAGCTCGTTGTTTGTGGGTGCAAGCTCGTCGGCATACTACACCAACTCGACCACGGCACGCGACATCTACTGCTCGTACAATGCCGAGGAGGGCGTATGGGAGGGCTGCATACCCTACATGCACAACTTCAACGGCCTCGTGGCATCGTTTGCCACCGAGACGGGCGTGAAGGCTGTATATGTCAACGACGTGGAGCAGATAAGCGGCCAGAGCGCGAATGACTTTACAAGCGAGGTGACCTACCTTGCCGAGATGGAGGATGGCACATACCGTCAGGCCATCGTGCGCCTGAAGAATACGGGTCTGCCCGTGGTGACCATCAACGGTACGGTATACTCGAAGGAGACCGACTTTGACGACATCGAGGGTACGTCGACAATAGATATCGATGGCGTGCAGTACACCGCAGGTGTGCGCCTCAGAGGTAACTCAACGCAGGAGTTCCCCAAGAAGCCATACGCCATCAAGCTCGACTCGAAGGCCGAGGTGCTGGGCATGCCCAAGCACAAGCGTTGGGTGCTGCTGGCCAACTGGCTCGACCGCACACTGCTGCGCAACGACCTGGCCTTCTACATCGGTCAGCAGACCGACAACTGGACACCCCACGGCGAGCCTGTCGAGCTGGTGCTCAACGGCGTACACGTCGGCAACTACTACCTCTGCGAGCAGATCAAGATCGACAAGAACCGCCTCAACATCGCCGACGTAGGCTTTGCCGACCTCTCGGCACAGACCGAGGAGGCTGTGGCTGCCGAGATGGGCTTCCTCATGGAGTGCGACCAGTCGACCGACTCGAGCGAGATATACTTCCAGTATAAGGAGCCTGGTGCTACAAGCAACTGGTGGAGCAGCTCGGGCTTGCAGTTCTACGTCTACATCAAGGATCCGGGCGACGTGGCGACATCGACGGGCAATGGCGTAGGTGCTACAATAGCCTACACATACATCAAGAACTACTTCACAACCGTAGGTACGGCACTGAAGAATAGCGACTGGACAACGACACGTTCGATGCTCGAGTACAAGACATGGGTAGACCACTGGATCATGACCGAGCTTACGATGAACCAGGAGTCGAAGCATCCCAAGAGCTTCTACATGTACAAGGATGGCGGTGGCAAGCTCTGTGCCGGCCCCGGCTGGGACTTCGACTGGTGTACCTTCGTGCCGCAGAACAAGATGGGACAGGGTGGCCAGGCCAGCAGCTCGGCAGGTAAGGTGCAGAACTACTTCTCGATGCGCTACACGATGTACTACCAGTACCTCTTCAGCGACTCGGAGTTCACAGCCCTTGTCAAGGAGCGTTGGGCAGCCCTGAAGCCCAAGATGGATACGGCCTTGGCGTTCCTCGATGAGCGCGCCGCACTCATCACCCTCTCGGATAGCTACAACTACGAGATGTGGCCTCTGGAGGGTAAGGAGCCCAACGGCTACTACGGCTTCCCCAACTCGGATGAGGATATGTCGTTTGCGGAGGCTATAGCCACGATGCGCTCGTCACTCGAGGCGCGTATCAACTGGCTCAACACGCAGATCAACAACCTGTAACCCACAATAAACTAATGGGGATGACTAAAAAGTAGATTAGCCATCCCCATTTTTTTTGCTTGAGGTTGAATAAACTAATAGAAGCCCGAGGCGATGCCTCGGGCTTCCATTATATATAGGTATAGACTCCCTACCTGCTCACAGCGCGGTCGATGCGGCTGCGGGCATAGTCCAACGTGATGCGATACTGCTTATCATCCGACGAGGGCACGTCGAACATCACATCGAGCATGATGGCCTCGCAGATTGACCTCAAGCCTCGTGCACCGAGCTTATACTCCACGGCCTTGTCGACGATATAGTCCATAACATCGTCATCGAACTTAAGCTCCACACCATCCAGACCGAGCAGACACTCATACTGACGCACGATAGAGTTCTTCGGCTCGGTGAGTATCGAGCGCAGAGCCTCCTTCGACAGCGGCTCCATATAGGTGAGCACCGGCAGACGACCTATAAGCTCGGGGATGAGGCCAAACGAGCGCAGATCCTGGGGCTGGATATACTGCATCAGGTTCTTATCGTCTATACGACGCTGTGCCGCAGCCTCGTAGCCTATGGCCGAGGTGTTGAGTCGCTGGGCTATCTTCTTCTCGATACCGTCGAAGGCACCGCCACAGATGAAGAGTATGTTCGAGGTGTTGACCTGTATATACTTCTGGTCGGGGTGCTTACGACCGCCCTGGGGTGGTACGTTGACCACCGAGCCCTCGAGGATCTTGAGCAGTGCCTGCTGGACACCCTCACCCGACACGTCGCGCGTGATAGAGGGGTTATCACCCTTGCGGGCGATCTTGTCTATCTCGTCGATGAAGATGATGCCTCGCTCGGCAGCCTCGACATCGTAGTCGGCAGCCTGCAACAGGCGCGAGAGAATACTCTCGACATCCTCACCCACATAACCCGCCTCGGTGAGTGCCGTAGCATCAACGATGGTGAAGGGCACATGCAGCAGACGTGCTATGGTGCGTGCCATAAGGGTCTTACCCGTACCCGTGGGGCCGACCAGCACGATATTCGACTTGTCGAGCTCCACATCCTCGGTCTTGCCCTTCGAGAGCAGTCGCTTATAGTGGTTATACACCGCCACGGACATATATCGCTTGGCGGTATGCTGACCTATGACGTAGTCATCGAGGAAGCTCTTGATCGCCTGCGGGGTCATCAGATCCTCGCGTGTGAGGGGCTTGAAGTGCGACTTCTGGCCACCCTTGGCGGGCTTGGCTCCCGCCACTATGTTGTGCTCGACGAGGAGGTTGTAGCCATGCTCGATGCATGAGCTGCATATCATCGAGCCGTCGGCACCATTGAACATCAGGGGTGCCTCTTCGGCCGATGCGCCGCAGAACGAGCATACGCCGCCCTTACGTTCAGAGCCTTTGCGTGATTTCTGTGTCATCCTTCTCTTCGCTATTTATTACGCGACAATACACTATCTATGAGGCCATACTCGCGAGCCTCGGTCGCTGTGAGCCAGTAGTCACGGTCTGCATCCTCCTCGATCTTGCGAATGTCGACACCCGAGTGCTGTGCCAATATCTCGTAGAGCTCGCGCTTGGTCTTGGCGATCTCGCGTGCCGTGATCTCGATATCCGACGCCTGACCCTGCACACCGCCCAGCGGCTGGTGTATCATCACGCGTGAGTGTGGCAGTGCCGAACGCTTGCCCGCAGCACCTGCCGTGAGCAGCACGGCACCCATCGAGGCGGCCATGCCGGTACATATCGTAGCTACATCGCACTGCACCAACTGCATGGTGTCGTAGATGCCCAGACCTGCCGACACCGAGCCTCCGGGAGAGTTGATGTAGAGGCGCACATCCTTATCTGCGCCTACCGACTCGAGGAAGAGGAGCTGCGCCTGGATGATGTTGGCGACCTCATCGTAGATGGGAGCACCGAGGAAGATGATTCTATCCATCATCAGTCGCGAGAAGACATCCATAGCCGCAACATTGAGGTGACGCTCCTCGATGATGGTGGGCGACACCGAGTTGTTGATCGAGGCACGGAAGTCGTGCATAGTCATCGAGTTGATGCCACAGTGCAGACGTGCATATTTCTCAAATTCGTTCATAGCTTTACGTTTTTAAGGGTTAGGGGGCAAGCTTCATGCCCCGACCTCTATATAGAGACATTTGGGGCTGTCAACCTATCAGTTGCACAGCCCCAAACTATCACTTTTTTTTGATTGGCACTATGCCAACTCCTGTGCGAGCTTTGCGAAGTCGTCGGCCGACACAGCCTTCTCGGTAACCTTCACCTTGCCACGAACATACTCTACAACCTTCTCCTCGTAGAGCTTCTCGTAGATCTTCTGCAGCTGCTCCTTGTTATCCATGATCTGCTTTGCGAAGTTCTCGAGCATATCCTGGGGTGCAGAGGGCATGCCGTACTGTGCGAACTGCATCTGTGCAAACGACATAGCCTCGGCCTTTGCCTCCTCCTGCGACACCTTCAGCTCACCCTCGGTGATGAAGTGCTTCTGCAGGTAGTTCCATGTAAACATCTTGATGAAGGCGGCGAAGTCCTTCTCGATCTCCTCGCGTGAGAACTTACCCTCGTTGATAACATACAA
>CALGRZ010000002.1 GCA_937880705.1 uncultured Alistipes sp. | reverse complement strand
CAGGCGACTGCAAGAGCAATACGATATCGCCAATAAGCTCCTCGCGGCTCTTGATGTTGCACAAAGTGTCAAGCTGGTTATCGCCTACATAGGTGCAACCCTCAACATACGCTGCCTTCAACACGGGCTTGTCGCACTTCTTGCGGAACTCCTTGATGAGCTGCGCGGGTGCCTTGCCGGTCTCAGTGAACATAATAGAGGTAGAACCCTTCAATACGGCTACCAACTCAGCCTCAGCCTTACCAACATTCTCCAAAGCCTTGTTAAGAAGGGTGTTCTTTACAACAACCAACTTAATCTTCTTCTCGAAGCACTGGCGACGCAATGCTGCAGTCTGCTCAGCGTTCAAAGCCTCAATGTCGGCCAAGTAGAAGTGAGGGTAGGCGTTGAGCTGCTCGGTAAGACCGTTGATAACGGCCATCTTTTCTTGCTTTGTCATAATTGCTTATCCTCCTTTTTACTTGTTTTCTACTGACTTGGTATCAACCTCAATACCGGGGCTCATTGTTGTAGAGAGGAAAATGCTCTTTACATATGTACCCTTGGCTGCTGAAGGCTTGAGCTTGATGATAGTGCTCATAACCTCCTGTGCGTTCTCCACGATCTGCTCGGGGGTAAACGATACCTTACCGATTGAAGTGTGGATAATACCGTACTTGTCAACCTTGAAGTCGATCTTACCAGCCTTTACCTCCTGAACGGCCTTAGCAACATCCATAGTTACTGTACCGGTCTTGGGGTTAGGCATCAAACCACGGGGACCCAAGATACGACCGAGAGCACCAACCTTACCCATAACATTGGGAGTTGTGATGATCACATCAACATCGGTCCAACCGCCCTTAATCTTCTCAACATACTCGTCAAGACCAACGAAGTCTGCGCCAGCTGCCTGAGCCTCAGCCTCCTTGTCAGGAGTACAGAGAACCAAAACACGAACAGTCTTACCTGTACCGTGAGGAAGCGTTACGACGCCACGAACCATCTGATTAGCCTTACGAGGATCGACGCCCAAACGAACATCGATATCAACCGAGGCATCAAACTTAGTAAAGGTAATTTCCTTCAAGAGAGCTGCAGCCTCAGAAAGCTTGTACGCCTTGTCCTCGACTTTAGCGTAGGCTATCTTTTGATTTTTTGTCAACTTACTCATTTTCGTAATTCTCGTTACAAATTAGGAAATTCACCAACTACGCTGATACCCATACTGCGAGCAGTACCTGCAACCATGCGCATAGCAGCCTCAACAGTGAAGCAGTTCATATCGGGCATCTTACCCTCGGCGATCTCCTTAACCTGATCCCAGGTTACCTGACCTACCTTCTGACGGTTAGGCTGTGCCGAACCAGACTGAATCTTAGCTGCTTCCTTAAGCTGAATGGCTACGGGCGGCTGTTTTACGATAAAGTCAAACGACTTATCACTGTAAACAGTGATGATTACCGGAAGAACCTTACCTGCCTGTGCCTGTGTACGCGCATTGAACTGCTTGCAGAAGTCCATGATGTTGACTCCCTTTGAACCCAATGCTGGACCTACTGGAGGTGAAGGATTGGCAGCACCACCTTTGATCTGCAATTTAATAAATGCAGCAACCTCTTTTGCCATAATTTTCCTTGGTTAATTATTCTTTTTCAACTTGTGTAAAGCTCAACTCCATAGGAGTCTTGCGGCCAAAAATCTTCACACTCACGACGAGCTTGCGGTGTTCGTTGTCGACACTCTCAATGGTACCTTGGAAGCTTGAGAAAGGACCGTCTGTAACTTTGACAGCCTCGCCAACAATATACGAAACCTCATTCTCCTCGTCCGCCTGACTCAGCTCATCGACACGACCGAGAATACGACTCACCTCGTGTGGACGCAGTGGTGTCGGATTCATCTTTCGGCTGTCCTCCTTGGTGTCACCCAAGAAGCCGAGTACATTTGGTATGTTGCGAATGATGATTGGTATCTGACCTACGAAGGCGGCCTCAATCAGGACATAGCCCGGATATGAGACCTTCTCCTTAGATACTTTCTTTCCGTTACGAATTGTATAGACCTTCTCGGTCGGAATAAGTACTTGCGAGATGTAATCCTCAAGATGGCTGTGACGAACCTCGGCCTCGATATACTCCTTGACCTTCTTCTCCTTGCCACCTATTGCGCGGACCACATACCACTCCTTAGTAATCTCTCCCATTGTCTATAACGAGCTATTATCCCAACAAGTGGTAAATACCGTTCATGATACCCTCGAAGGTAATATCCATTACCAATACAATCAGAGCGAAGATAACAGAAGCAACCATAACAACCTTGGTCGAGCCCATAAGCTGCTCGAACGAAGGCCAGGTCACCTTGTTAACCAACTCGTTGTACGAATTTTTGAAGTACTTAAACATATTCCTAATTTTTAATTAGCAGGAGCAGAGAGATTCGAACTCCCATCAACGGTTTTGGAGACCGCTATTCTACCCTTGAACTATGCTCCTAAATAAGAGGCAGGCAGAACCTGCCTCTTGGAAATATTTTGGGTGATTGATTACTCAACAACCTTCAATACCTGACCTGCACCTACCGTACGACCACCCTCACGGATTGCGAAACGGAGACCCTCGTTCAAAGCTACGGGGTAGATCAGAGTAACGGTGATAGTAACGTGGTCACCGGGCATAACCATATCTACGCCCTCGGGGAGTGATACCTCACCGGTAACGTCCATAGTACGGAGATAGAACTGGGGACGATACTTGTTGTGGAAAGGAGTGTGACGGCCACCCTCCTCCTTCTTCAGGATGTAGACCTCAGCGGTGAACTTGGTGTGAGGAGTGATTGAACCGGGCTTAGCAACAACCATACCACGCTTAACCTCCTTCTTGTCGATACCACGCATCAGCAGACCTACGTTGTCACCAGCCTCACCCTCATCGAGCAGCTTACGGAACATCTCAACGCCGGTACAAGTTGAAGTACGGATCTTCTCATCAAGACCGATAATCTCAACGGGATCACCAATGTGGATGATACCAGTCTCGATACGGCCGGTAACTACGGTACCACGACCGGTGATTGAGAATACGTCCTCAACGGGCATCAGGAAGGGCTTCTCGTTGTCACGAGGAGGAATCTGGATGTACTCGTCAACAGTTGACATGAGCTCCATGATCTTCTCCTCCCACTGTGCCTCGCCGTTCAGACCACCAAGGGCAGAACCACGGATAACGGGAGCGTTATCGCCGTCGAAGTCATACTTTGAAAGAAGGTCACGAACCTCCATCTCAACGAGGTCGAGCATCTCGGGATCGTCAACCATATCGCACTTGTTCAAGAATACAACGATACGGGGAACGTTCACCTGCTTTGCCAAAAGAACGTGCTCGTTAGTCTGGGGCATAGGACCATCGGTAGCAGCTACCACGAGGATAGCACCATCCATCTGGGCAGCACCGGTAACCATGTTCTTAACGTAGTCGGCGTGACCGGGGCAGTCTACGTGAGCGTAGTGACGGTTAGCAGTCTGGTACTCAACGTGCGAAGTGTTGATGGTAATACCACGCTCCTTCTCCTCGGGTGCGTTGTCGATAGAGTCGAATGAACGAAGCTCTGAAAGACCAGCCTTTGCAAGAACGGTGGTGATAGCAGCAGTAAGAGTAGTCTTACCGTGGTCAACGTGTCCGATGGTACCGATGTTCACGTGCGGTTTCGAACGCTCAAATTTTTCTTTTGCCATAGTAATATAAGTATTTAAGTTTTTAAAGTTACTTATCCTTTTAATCACAAATAAGCGTACAACACCTGCCCCACCACAACTGGTTAAAGGCGTGTCGCACTCTCCATTTCAGAGCGGAAGACGAGGCTCAAACTCGCGACCCATAGCTTGGAAGGCTATTGCTCTA
>CALGRZ010000001.1 GCA_937880705.1 uncultured Alistipes sp. | reverse complement strand
GCAAGGCCTACGACCGCATCAACGAGAGTGCTATTCAGGAGGTTATCACCACCGACACCATTCCTTTGAAGGAGGGTGAGGACCTGTCGAAGTTCACCGTATTGAGCGTAGCTCCCATCTTCGCCGATGTCATCGAGCGCGTTCACAACTACAAGTCTATCTCGTCGATCTTCTACCGTTAATCACACCGAAGATGATGACCACCAACACCCACCCCACAGCGATGTTGCTGTAGGGTGGGTATTTTTTTGTACAAAAAGGGACTTCAGTTTGCCGATTTTTACTATATTTGCGCATTATAGGCAACAATTACAAACACATATCACACTAAATTATCACAACTATGAAGATTAAACATCTTTTGTGGCTGCTTATTCTGGCAGTTCCAATGTTGGTTGTAGGTTGTAAGAGTGACGATCCCGTCGCCAAAGACCCAACCATCACCCTCACAGCAGGTGAGGCAACCGAGACGACACTGTCGTTTACTGTCAACACCACCGATGCTACCGGCGCAGCATGGATGGTTGTTGCTGCCGACCAGACACCGTCGGCTTCTGACGTGCTGAACAACGGCACGGCTATCACCCCCAACAAGGAGGTTAAGGTTACGGCCGAGGCCCTGGAGCCCGGCACCGACTACATCGTAGCTGCTGCCGTGGCCGGCAACGCCAAGACCGACATCAAGACCGTGGCTATGTCTACCGTAGCTCTGCCCGAGGGTCAGGAGCTGACCTTCGTCATGGAGTCTGCCGAGCGCGTAGCTGCCGAGGGCGAGAAGAGCTACTCGCTCAAGTTCTACGGCGAGGATAAGGATGTTGAGCTTGCTCTGGTACTCTATGCCGAGGCCGAGCTTGCAGGCACCTACACCATCGCCGAGGGCACCGAGGCAGGCACCGCCAGCAAGGAGGAGAGCTACCTGCTCGTATACTCTTCGGAGGCCGACTACTCATTCGACGAGGGTACCGTTACCGTAGCCGAGAAGGAGGGTGCATACACCTTCGAGATGAGCTTCAAGGCGGGTCTGGACACCATCAACATCTCGTACGAGGGCGAGGTTGCCAACCTCAACCCCACCGAGGAGCTCTCGCTGAGCTTCGACAAGGCATCGCGCGATGCCGAGGCCGAGCAGCAGGAGGGCGAGTACTACGTCACCCTGACCAATAGCGAGGCCGGCTACTCACTCAACCTCGTATTCGTTGGCGAGGTTGCCGAGACTCTCCCCGCAGGTGAGTACACCGTGGGTGCCGAGGCCAACAGCGTGACTATCGCCTACCTCACTGGCGACAGCGAGGAGATCTTCACTGCCGAGAGCGGTAAGGTGGCTGTACTTGTTGAGGAGGGCGTATACACCTTCGACATCGACTTCGCATACGCCAACACCGTAGCCGAGGGCTACTACAATGGCGAGGTTGAGAATATGAAGCAGGGCGGTGACGAGCCCATCAACCCCGACGAGGTAGTATTCACCAAGGCCAAGTCGGTATCGGGCGGCGCAGACCACACCGTAACCTTCACCAACGATGATGAGAGCATCAAGCTCAAGGCCGACATCTACACCTATAACCCCTCGTTCGACTACCTCAGCACGGGTAAGTACACCGTCATCAACTCTGGCTACTCATTCACAGCAGGTCAGATCGACTACTACTACTCGACATACACCCTTAACGGTGAGGCAAAGAAGCTCAACAGCGGTACTATCGACGTAGTTCTCAACGACGACTACACCTACAACATCACCATAGATGTTAAGGATGAGGCGGGCCGTGAGCTCAAGGCATCATTCGAGGGCACTATCGAGGGCATGGAGTTCGAGAAGGGCTACACCTTTATCGCCGCTATGCTCAATGAGGTTGAGGATGCCACAGCAGGTATGTACAGCATCACCTTCAAGACTGCCGGCACGGACTATGCCGACTACCTGACCATGGAGTTCCATGCCGATGCCAACAGCGACATCCTGCCCGCAGGTACCTACGCCATCGTTGAGCACCAGACCGCCGGCACCATCGATGCCGACTCTATCGAGTTTACCACATTCAGCAATGGCTCACCCGTAATCGTTGGTGGCGAGGTTGTCGTTGAGTGCGACAGCGAGGGCAACTACACCTTCACCATGAACCTTAAGGAGGATGGCTCGATGGTTAAGTGGTTATGTAGCTACGAGGGTAAGGTGCAGGGCATGGAGGCTAAACCCAGTGCCACAACACTGAACTTCGTATCTGCTAACGGCTACTACTCTGACGACAGCTGCGAGACCTATGTATACCTCGTAACCGACAACAACAAGCAGCTCAAGCTCGGTCTCTTCGACATGAACTGGAGCACAACCGATATCTCGGCAGGTACCTACACCCTCAGCGAGAACTGGGCAGGTGGTAGCATCTACTCTGGTTGGTATGGCACCGACTGGAACGATGGCGTATCGTTCGAGAGCTGTACGGCTATCATCACCAACGACGGTGAGGGTAACTATGGCTTCGATGTAAACTTCACACTCACCAACGGCGAGGCCTACACGGGTAAGTATGAGGGTCGCGTCGATGGCTTCTCACCCGCTATCATGGTTGAGTCGGCATGGGGTCTTACCGGCACCATCAACTCATGGGATGCTGCAAATCCCATCACTATGTACGTTGTAGATGGCTATCACGTTGCCTATGGCGTTGCTCTGCAGAGCTCATCGGAGATCAAGTTCGTGAAGGATAAGGGCTGGGATGTAAACCGCGGTGGTGTAGCAACAAGCAAGCCCAACCACTACTATACTGCATCGCAGGGCGGCGGAAACATCATGGTTACCGAGGCCGGTACCTACGACATCTACCTCAACGAGGCTGCCGACACCTACTACATCATGTCACAGGGTAAGCTGCCTTCGGAGGCACAGGAGGATGCCGTATATGAGATCCGTGGTGACTTCGAGAACAACACTTGGGCATCAGGTATCGCTATGGAGCTTGTAAACGGATACTACTTCGCCAATGACGTAGTATTTGCCAACGCCAACAACCAGGGTCTTGTGTTCAAGGTTCTGAAGAATGGCTCATGGCTTGGTAGCGACAGCGACACGGCACACGCCATCCACACCGGTATCTACTTCTCGGCTGCCGGCAGCAACAACATCGCTATCGACGGCGAGGTAGGTGTTAAGTACGACATCTATGTAGACAACAGCACATCACAGGTATGGGTTATGACCGACGGCTGCCAGCCCGGTGACGAGATCCCCACAGTGTCGGGTCCCATAGATCCCGTGGAGCTCACCATCGAGCGCGCTTGGGGTAAGAGCTACAACTCTACCAACTACTGCGCTAAACTCTACACCCCCGGTAGTTCAGACAACGAAGCCGGCGAGGGTCAGTCTATTATGTATATAAATATTGACCTTTATAGCATTGAGGCCGGTCTGGGCTACATCTCTGCCGGTGAGTATAAGGCAGGTGGCACCGTACAGGGCGAGATGGATAAGATGTACACATCGGTAGTAACCAGTGGCTACAAGCAGTACTACCTTACCGATGGTACCACAACCTTTGTTATCAACGATGACAACACCTACACCATCACCTTCGACCTTACCTTCGGTGATACCTACCGCTACACAGGCAGCTACACCGGCGAGATTGAGGGCATGCCCATAGGTAGTGGCGAGCAGATCGAGATCACCCTCGATTATGCCGAGAAGATCGGTAGCAGCGATGGCGAGTGGTTCAACCTCCGCTTCTACAACGAGGACTCGTCGATTGTCCTCTTCGCCTACTTCTACGTTAGCGAGAGCTACATCCCCGCAGGCACCTACACCCCCGGCTACAGTGCTGGTAACTTTGCACAGTACAACACCTATATGTGGGTAGGTGACAACCGCCACGCCTACACAAGTGGTGATATCGTTGTCGAGCTTGCTGATGACAACACCTACACCTTCACGTTCAACAACATGGAGTTCGACGGTATTAGCGTGAACACCTCATGGACAGGTAAGATTAGCGGTGTGGCCAAGCCCCAGGAGAGCGCAGCTGTTGCCTTGAACACCGTAAACTCTATCAGCGAGGGTAACAACGGATATGGAGCCTACTATATCTACACCCTGTCGGATGGCACGGACAACAACAAGATTACTCTGAACATATCGGGAAAGAGCTCATCGTTGACCCATATCAACGAGGCTACATATAGCTGCAACTCGAAGAGCAACCTTGATTACATCGGCAATATCTTCACCGCCGAGGATGTATATGTTGATGGCGTAAGCATGGGTAAGGCCAACAGCAACGACAGCACGATGGTTGTAACCAAGAGTGGTGATGTCTACACTATCGACCTCGACATCAAAGCGACAAACGGCACATGCAAGTTTGTCTACACCGGCACGCTGGCCATGTAGTCTACCGGTTTAGGTATTTTATAGCAAACGGAGCTTTCCATCGCGGAGAGCTCCGTTTTTTGTACGGTTTATGATTGAGGGAGGGATAGCACACCGCCCACGAATAAATGTCGGCCGCGCTAATACCCATCAAATCCTATCAAGTCCTATTTAGTCCTATTGACTGCGCAAAATAGGAAGAGATAGGACGGAATAGGAAGAGATAGGAAGAGATAGGAAGAGATAGGATATTTAGGGATAGCAGGCCGTTTACGGCTAAATGTCGCCCGCGCTATCCTATTAAGTCCTATCAAGTCCTACTAATCCTATCAAGTCCTATCGCCTGCGCCTCTACCCTCTACCGCGCCCCCACGCCCCCGCCCGTTATTATCTCTTCAAAATTTTTAGTGATACTATTGTTTATTCTGAAAATTTATTACCTTTGCAGCCGAAAACCAATGTGGAAGGATTTGGACTTATTGCAACCACAATAAAAAACTGCTAAAAGGCATATTTTATACGCAATTCCCCTTCCATACGTTTATAACTTAAAACTTAATTTAACGTATGGCTTTTTTATTTACATCAGAATCAGTTTCAGAGGGTCATCCCGATAAGGTCTCGGACCAGATCTCGGATGCTATCCTCGATGAGTTCCTCCGCCACGACCTCAACTCGAAGGTTGCGTGCGAGACACTCTGCACCACAGGTCTTGTCGTTGTCTCGGGCGAGGTACGCTCAAATGCCTATGTCGATATTCAGGGCGTGGCACGTCGCGTGATCGACAAGATTGGCTACAACCGCAGCGAGTATCAGTTTGATGCTGCGTCGTGTGGCGTGCTCTCGGCTATCCATGAGCAGTCGGCAGATATCAACCAGGGCGTTGACCGCACAGATGGTGAGGATCAGGGTGCCGGTGACCAGGGTATCATGTTTGGCTATGCCGTGGATGAGACCCGCGAGTATATGCCTGCAACGCTCATCCTCTCGCACGTCATCCTCAAGGAGTTGGCCGTGATACGTCGTGAGGGCGAGGTGATGACCTACCTGCGTCCCGATGCCAAGAGTCAGGTTACTATCGAGTATGACGATGAGCGTCGCCCCAAGCGCGTACATACCATCGTGGTGTCGACCCAGCACGACGAGTTTGTCCTGCCCACACGCACACGCAGCGAGGCCGAGGCCGAGCGTGAGATGCAGCGTATCATCGCCGACGATGTGCGCAACATACTCATCCCGCGTGTCAAGGCGCGTCTGGAGCGTGCCGGTGACGATGTGGCAGCACTCATCGACGATGACTACATCCTGCATGTCAACCCCACGGGTAAGTTCGTCATCGGTGGCCCGCATGGAGATACCGGCCTCACGGGTCGTAAGATTATTGTCGACACCTATGGCGGTCGTGGTGCTCATGGTGGTGGTGCCTTCTCGGGTAAGGACTCGTCGAAGGTGGATCGCTCGGCAGCCTATGCTGCGCGCCACATCGCAAAGAATATGGTTGCCGCAGGCATAGCACGCGAGGTGCTGGTGCAGGTGAGCTACGCCATCGGCATCGCACAGCCCCTGTCGATATATGTGGACACCTATGGCACGTCGAAGGTCGATATGACCGATGGCCAGATCGCCGAGAAGATAGGTCGTCTCTTCGACCTGCGCCCCGCAGCTATTGTCGAGCGTTTCGGCCTGAAGTACCCCATCTTCGAGGCTACGGCATCGTATGGCCACTTCGGTCGCCGCCCCTACACCGAGCTGGTGCGCTTCGTGGGTGGCGGTAAGGAGTTTGCCAAGGAGGTTGAGTTCTTCTCGTGGGAGAAAATCGACGAGGTGGATCGCCTGAAGGCAGAATTTTCACTCTAAAGAAAGTGGCTCAACAGCAAGCGGTTAGCTGTTGAGCCACTATTTTTTTGTAAACTTTTTGCCAAAAAAGTTTGCAGAATAAAAAATAGTTACTACATTTGCACACCCAAACCACAAAGCCCAGGTGGTGAAATTGGTAGACACGCTACTTTGAGGGGGTAGTGAGCATTAGCTCGTGCAAGTTCGAGTCTTGTCCTGGGCACAAAAAAACCTGTCAGTGATGACAGGTTTTTTTTATGCTCCTTGGGCGTATCTCTTTTTTTGGGGGGTGCTACTCCTCCAGGATGTACACTGTCTCGCCGGGGCGTTGCATGTGGTACTGCTCGCGGGCATAACGCTCCAGGAACTCATCCGACGTGGTGAGCTGCTTGATGAAGGTGCTGTCGCGCTTAATCTGCGCCTCGAGCTTGTCGATGCGCTCCTGCTGTATGCGTTGGCGACGGTTGATATCTATCATATCGCCTATGGTGCGTATGCATACGACGATGGTGAAGAGGGCGATGATGAGTGTCACCGTCGTCCAAAAGTACTTGATAACCTTTTTGCGTATATTCTCGTACCTCTCGTTCATCGTTAGGGTATATGCATAAATTTATGTGTCTGTATCGAGATGTTCCACTTGGGGTTGAGCTTCACCCACTCCACAATCTCGCCAATAATCTGCTCGTAGACGCTCCACTCGGGTTGCAGGTAGAGGCGGCACTTCGAGCGCACCTTCGCGCTGCACTCTACGGCCCACTCGATGTCCTCGCGGCTCTGGATGATGACCTTCAGCTCGTCGGCACGCTTAAATGCCTCGTCGAGCGGTGGCAGCTGTCGTTTTGGTGATAGGCACACCCAGTCAAACTCGCCACTTAAGGGCTGTGTGCCCGATGTCTCGAGGAATATCTCCAGACCGTGGCTGTGTAGCTGGCGTGTCAGCTCGCCGAGGGGGTAGAGCAGCGGCTCACCACCGGTGATAACGATGGCTTGCGCCGAGCAGCCTGCTGCGCGCTCAACGATGGTGTGCACCTCGGTCGGGGGGTACATCTTGGGGTTCCATGTGTACTTGGCATCGCACCAGCGGCAGCCCACGTCACAACCGCCGAGGCGTATGAAGTAGGCGGGCTTGCCCGTGTGGTAGCCCTCGCCCTGCACGGTATAGAAGTCCTCGACAAGGGGCAGGCGACGACCACCCTCGAGAAGCTCCAGATCGGGGTTAATCTTCATCAATAACGTAGATATCCTTGAGGTTACGACCTATCTGATTGTAGTCCAGGCCGTAGCCCACAATAAACTCGTTGCCGATAGGCATTGCAACGTAGTCGATGTTGTACTCGTAGAGGAACTTCTCGGGCTTGAAGAAGAGCGTACATATAGATACGCTTGCCGGGTTGCGCTCCTTGAGGTAGTCCAGCAGGTAGTTCATGCTGTGGCCCGTCTCGACGATATCCTCAACGATGATTATATCCTTGCCCTCGATATCGAAGTCGATGCCGAGGTGCTGCTTGATGTTGCCCGTAGACTGTGTGCCATCGTACGAAGAGATCTTCACGAAGGCGAGGCGCGAGTCAAAGGTTGTCTTGCGTACCAGGTCACTTAAGAAGAGGAAGGCACCACTCAACACACCGAGGAAGATGGGCGTCTTGCCCTTGTAACGCTCGTTGAGCTGGTCGGCAACACGCTGTACGGCGCGGTCGATCTCCTCGGCTGGTATCATAGTCTTAAACCTGCGATCCAGAAGTTTAATCTTATCCATGGTATATCTTATTTAGTTTTATTCATCAATCTTTTCAGACCTCCAACAAAGGTACGAATATTTATTAAACTATGCAACTAACGTGTGCGCACGCGGTCGAGGATGCCTGTGAGGGCTGCCAATATCACGCCATAGTTGGTGATGGCGACACCCTGCTTGCGGGCACGCTCAATGCGGCTTAAGACATGCTTGCGGTTGAACATGCAGGCACCGCAGTGTATCACCATGTCGTAGCATGTCAGATCCTCGGGGTATTCCGCGCCACCGACGATGTCTATTTGCAACTCCTCGCCGAAACGCTTGCGCAGGATGCGGGGCAGCTTCACGCGACCTATATCCTCGTTTTGAGGTGTGTGGCTGCACGCCTCGGCAATGAGTATGCGCGAGTGGGGCGTGAGCCTGCCAAGAGCCTTGACACCCTCCACAAAGAGCTCTATATCACCCTTGTAGCGGGCAAAGAGTATCGAGAAGGAGGTGAGCGTCGAGGCCTCGGGCTTATGTCGGTAGACCTCCTCAAAGGCCTGTGAGTCGGTGATGATAAGCTTTGGCGCGTGGCGCAGCTTGTCCAGAGCCTCGACCATGCGGTCGGGGGTGCAGACGATGGGTATGCACCCTCTGTCGAGCAGCTCACGGATGGTCTGCACCTGTGGCTGTATGAGGCGACCCTTGGGTGCCGACTTATCCTGCGGCATTACGAGCATCACCTCGTCACCTGCCGAGCAGAAGCCCTCGGTGATGAGTCGCTCCTCGGCGGGACGTACCTTGCGCAGTGCATCGTAGAGCGTTGTCATGCCCTCGCCCGTAGCAGCACTTATGGCGATGACCTCGCGTCCGGCATGGTGGGCGATGCGCTCGGCGATGGCGGGGTAGTCCTCCAGACGGTCTACCTGCGCAAGTACCAGAATATAGGGTATCTCCCTTGTTCGGCACTCCTCCACAAGCCCCCACTCCGTGTCGGTGCCCTCGTTAGTGAAGAGCACAAGGGCTATGTCCGTCTGGTCGAGCGCGCGATAGGTGCGCTCCATGCGCTCCTTGCCAAGTGTCGAGCTGTCGTCGAGTCCCGGAGTGTCGATGATCACCACAGCACCCAGACCATTGATCTCCATGGCCTTGCGCACCGGATCGGTGGTGGTGCCCGGCTCGGCAGAGACGATGGCAGTCTGCTGTGCCGTGAGGGCGTTCATCAGTGTCGACTTGCCCGAGTTGTAACGACCCAGAAGGGCGATGTGTAGTCGCTCGGATGAGGGTGTGGTCTGCATAGGCTCTCCTATATTATATATGTTAGAAGCGGAAGTCGCGCTTGCCCTTTACAATCTCCTCGAGGTTGCGCAGCGTAATTTGACGTATCTTCTCCGAGGGTATGATGGCCGTCTGTGAGGCTATCATGCGCTTGGCCAGAAGCTTGACATCGGCCGAGGCGTAGTCCTCGGCATACTCGGCCAGGGTCATCAGCGCATTGGGTGCGCAGCAGTTGCCTATCAGTCCGCGCTTGGCCAGCGACATAAACCTATCGCCCGTGCGACCTTCGCGGTAGCAGGCGGTGCAGAAGCTCGGCATGTAGCCCAGCTCCAGAAGCCAGCCCACAATCTGGTCGAGGGTGCGGTTGTCCGAGATGTCGAACTGTGCCGACTCCTCGGCATCCTCAATGCCGTCGGCATAGCCACCTACGCTGGTCTTCGAGCCACCGCTGAGCTGCGAGACACCCACGTCGAGCACCAGCTCGCGTGAGCGTTGTGACTCGCGCGTAGATACAATCATGCCGGTGTAGGGTACAGCAAGTCGCAGCACGGCAACGATACGGCGGAATACGTCGTCGGTGACGGCGTTGGGAAAGTCCGCAGGGTCGATGTCATCGGCCGGGCGTATGCGGGGTACGCTGATGGTATGGGGGCCCACACCAAAGCGTGCCTCGAGGTGCTCGGCATGCATGAGTATGCCGACAACGTCGTAGCGGTAGTTCGACAGGCCGAAGAGTGCTCCCACGCCAACATCGTCGATGCCACCCAGCATGGCGCGATCCATAGCCTCGGTGTGGTAGGCCCAGTCGCTCTTGGGGCCTGTGGGGTGCAGACGCTCGTATGCGGCACGGTCGTAGGTCTCCTCGAAGAGGATGTAGGTGCCGATGCCGGCATCCTTCAGGCGGGTATAGTTCTCGACAGTCGTAGCTGCAATATTGACATTGACACGGCGTATAGCTCCATTCTTGTGGTGTATCGAGTATATCGTGTCGATGCTCTCCAGGACATACTCTATGGGGCTTAACTTGGGATGCTCGCCCGTCTCGAGCGCAAGACGCTTATGGCCCATATCCTGCAGGGCGATGACCTCGCGGCGTATCTCCTCCTGCGTGAGCTTGCGACGCGGTATGGTGCGGTTCTTGGCGTGGTAGGGGCAGTAGACACAGCCGTTGATGCAGTGGTTCGAGAGGTAGAGCGGGGCAAACATCACGATGCGGTTGCCGTAGATCTGCTCCTTGAGGCGGCGCGCAATGGCGTACATGCGCTCCTCGATCTGCTTGTCCTCGACCTCGATAAGCACGGCAGCCTCACGGTGTGAGATGCCCTTGCCGAGCTCGGCCTTTGTCAAAATCTCCTCGATGAGTGCCTTGTCGTGGCGATGCTCACGGGCATACTCCAGGGTGGAGCGTATCTCGCCATCGTGGATGAACTCGGCGGCGTGCTCCGAACGGGGGTTATATTCTATTGTACTCATAAACACGGTTTTAATCTCGTTCTAAATCTGTTTGTCGGGGTGGTCGCCACGCGAGAAGTCTATGTGGTAACCTATCTTGCTCAACTCCTCCTCGAGGGCCGACAGCCCCTCGGCAGCCTCCTTGCCCCACGAGGCCTTATTCTCGTAGATGGCATACTTGGCCCTAACGTCCGAGGGCGAGAGGTTGGGCATTACAACATTGGCACCCGAGAGGATACCCTCGATACGCCCTCGGGGTGAGAGTGTAGCCAGGGCTGTGGTGGCGGGTATCAGGGCCTGGGGTAGCAGCAGGCGCGCTATGGCAACTGCGGCCAGCGTAAGGTTGAGCGCACCTGCGGGCTCACTGCCCAGAGGTGTCGCACGGTGGGGAATGAAGGGGCCGATGCCAACCATCTGGCAGCGGTTCTCCTCGATAAGTTTCAGGTCTTGGGCTATGTGGTCGATAGTCTGGCCCTTAACACCAATCATCATACCCATGCCCACCTGGTAGTCGGCACGTTTCAGGGCCTCGATACATTGCAGACGGTGGGCAATACCTCTACTGCCGGGGTGCAGCGAGGCATATAGCTGCTCGTCGGCAGCCTCATGGCGTAGCAGGTAGCGGTTGGCTCCGGCACGGCGCAGACGGCGATACGACTCTTCGCTGCGCTCACCCAGCGAGAGGGTGATGGCCGCCTCGGGGCAGTGGCTGCATATGCGACCCAGCAGCTCCTCGAGCCACTCGTCGTTGTGGGTGCCATCCTCGCCACCCTGAAGCACTATGGTGCGGAAGCCGAGGGCATAGCCCTCCTTGCAGCACTCGATGACCTCATCGGCGGTGAGACGGTAACGCTCGGCGGTGCGGTTGCTGCGGCGCAGACCGCAGTAGAGGCAGTCGTTGCGGCAGTAGCTCGACAACTCGATAAGGCCTCGTATGTAAATGCCAAGTCCGAACTGCTCGCGAGCAGTTCGGACAGCATAGTCGCGGAGTAGTTCAAGCAAAGCATCATCCGTGGTCACTGCGCGCAACAGTGTCCCAAGTTGCTTGACGTCGAGCTTTCCGCCTGACGCCAGATGCTCAACCAACTCCCTCATTGTATGTGGTTTATCGCTTGTTCAGCTCGGCGGCGAAGGTCTTCTTGCCGGTGTCGTAGGCGGTGTGTACGCTGGGGCCAGAGATACAGCCACCATCGCAGACCATAACCTCGATAAACTGTGCGGGAGCCTTGCCGGTCTTGCCGTAGGCCTTCAGCAGACCCACATTCTTCTTGTTCAGACCTGCAATCTGCAGTGTGGTGAAGTCGATCTTGCCTGCCACAAGCTCCTGAACGGCAGCGGTAACACCGCCATTCTCGGCGAAGCCGTGAGCCGAGCGACGTGATGCGCAGTCTACGGGCATGCCCTCAACGGTGCTCATCTCGATGCCCATACCACCCAGGATGGCGTGAACCTCCTCGTAGGTGAGTACGAAGTCAACCTTGCCCTGCAGATCCTCGCGGCGTACCTCCTTGCGCTTTGCAATACAGGGGCCTACGAAGACGAGCTTTGCATTGGGGTGCTTCTCGCGAGCCAGCTCGGCAGTGTAGATCATGGGCGAGTAGGTCGACGAGATATACTTCTGCAACTCGGGAGCGTGCTTGCGCGCCATCTCCATGTATGAGGGGCAGCACGAGGTGGTCATGAAGGGCTGACCCTCCTCCATCTTCTCGGCAAACTCGTGAGTCTCCTTCTCGGTGGTGATCTCCGCACCGCGGGCAACCTCGATAACATCCTTAAAGCCGATAGCCTTGATTGCGCCATATACCTGCTCGGTGGGCATGTCGTACTGCGACAGGATTGAGGGGGCAACCATAGCCACAACCTCCTCGCCACGACGGATAGCCTCCAAGATGTCGAATACCTGCGAGATCTCGAAGATAGCACCGAAGGGGCAAGCGTTCATACACTTACCGCAGTAGATACACTTCGACTCGTCGATATGCTCCACGCCATACTCATCCTTCGAGATAGCACCTACGGGGCAAGCCTCCTCGCAGGGTACGGGGATATAGACGATGGCATGGTAGGGGCAGGCAGCGTAGCACTTACCGCAGCTGATGCAGATCTTGTGGTTGATCTTGCCCTGTGAGGTCTCGGGGTCGAACTCGATGGCACCCTTGGGGCAGGCGTGCTCACATGCACGGGCAACACATCCACGGCACAGATTGGTGATGTCGTAGTTGGTACGCACGCATGACGAGCAGGCCTCGTCGATGACGCACATGATGTTGTCCTTGATCTTCTTGCGCTGGAGAGCCTTCTCGGCATACTCCGACAGAGGAGTGAGCTCGTCGGTCTCGTCGGTCATGTCGTAGCCCAGCAGAGGCAGCGACTTGTACTTCCACACCGCGCGCTCCTTGTGGATGCAGCAACGGCCACGAACCTGTGAATTGCGGGGGCTAAACTCAATGGGTACTCGGTCGATCTTCTCGACAAGCTGACCCTCGTTCCAGAGGCTCACGAGCTTGGTGAGCAGTCTCTGGCGAACGATCATCACGTTATTCTTAATTGCCATACGTTAGTAGTTACTGGATTTAATTGAACAAAGGTAGTATTTTTTGCGCGATTTCAAAAATTATGGAGCTAATTTTTTCAGCTTTTAGCCAATAAATCTTCGTTTGGCCTATTTCTTGAAACCTGTGTAGGCGTTAAACCTTAAAATACGATACGATGAAAAAGCTATTTATGATGGTTGTGGCACTCGGAGTGGTGTTCACGGCCCTGGCCGCCACAGATGGCAAGAGTGATGAGAGCAAGCTGCCCGAGAAGTCGCGCGACTTCCTGCATAAGTATTTCCCTCACAGCTCGGTGGAGAGCGTGGCGGAGGATGCATCGTCGCAGCCTCCACTGTGGTGGGTGCAGCTCTCCAACGGTGACAGGGTGAGCTTTGACCACAAGAGTGGCGAGTGCATGTCCATAAGCCTTAAGCAGGGCTCCATCCCTATGGCCATGGTACCCGAGAAGGTGCGCTCGAATGTCGAGAGCAACTACCCCGGGGCCACGATCACCTCTATATCGCGTGCCAAGGATGGCATACACCTCGGCCTGAACAACGGCAAGAGCCTCTGCTACGACAAGGATGGCAACATCGTGCAGATGGGCCACGCCAAGCAGTGCGATAAGTCGCAGTGCAAAGACAAAGACTCTAAAGACAGAGAGTAGAGCTTGCCTAAAGGGGCTACCTAACGGGGCTGCTTAACGGGGCGTTGCTCCTTGTTACGACGATTAGGGGCTGTTGCAACACAACTTGTTGTACAGCCCCTATAAATTTACTTCAGCGTGAAGTTGGCGCGTAGCCTTATGTCGGATGATGAGGCACCCACGATAGCCTCGAACTCGCCTCGCTCGGCAACCCACTCTGCGGTGCGGTCGTCATAGTAGGCGAGCATCTCGCGATCTACGGTGAAGTGCACCTCCTTGGTCTGGCCCGGCTGAAGCTCCACCTTGCAGAAGCCCTTGAGCTCCTTGCGGGGGCGTACCAGCGTCGACTCCTTGTCGGCGATGTAGAGCTGCACGACCTCCTTGCCGGTGCGATGGCCCACGTTCTTGACCTTGAGGCTTATCTCGATGGTGCCATCGGCCGTGAGGGAGCTGTTCGAGAGCGTGATGTCGCTATACTCGAATGTGGTGTAGCTCAAACCGTGGCCAAAGGCGAAGATGGGCTCTATGCCTCGCTGCTCGAAGCCACGGTAGCCTACGAAGATGTCGTCATGGTAGTAGACCTTGCCGGGGTTGGGGAAGGTGGCACCATCGGCATGCGCGGGGTAGTCCTCCAGACGCTTGCCAAAGGTGAAGGGGAGCTTGCCACTGGGGTTAACCTCGCCCGAGAGGATGTTGGCAAGGGCGTTGCCCGCCTCCGAGCCGAGATACCATGCCTGCACCACCGACTCCACATCCTTGAGCCAGGGCATCTCCACGGCATTGCCCGAAACGAGTACCACGGTGAGGTGCTTGGTGGCGCGGGCCAGAGCCTCGATGACATCATCCTGATTGTAGGGCAGACCGAGCGACAGACGATCGGCACCCTCCGAGTCCTGCTTCTCGCTCTTGTTCAGACCGCCGACGAAGATGACGTGGTCGGCACTCTTGGCCATCGCAACAGCCTCGGCGATAAGCTCTTCGGCCGAGCGGCTATCCTCCAGATTTTGACCCGTAACAACACCGTTGTAGTCGCCCGTCACATCGCCCACATAGCCGCGGGCGTAGAGCACCTCGGCACGACCGGCATAGTGACGCTCGATGCCCTCCAGCGGTGAGCACTCGTGCTTTACCTTGAGCGATGAGCTGCCACCACCCACGGTCATCATCTTGACGGCATTCTCGCCAACTACGAGGATGCGTCGGGCGTCGGGTGCGATGGGCAGGTTGTTGTGCTTGTTGTGCAGCAGCACGATGCCCTCCTCGCCAATGCGTCGTGCCGCCTCGGTGTGGGCCTCCGAGCACATGGCTCCGTAGGGCTTGTATGGGTTCATCGCCGTGCGGAAGGTGAGGCGCAACACACGGCGTACCTTGTCGTCGAGCTCCGTGGTACCCACCTCGCCACGCTCGATACGCTCAAGGTAGGGCAGTGCCATGTGGTACATGTCGTAGGCGTTGCTGGCACCCTCCCTAAGGCCATCGGTCCATGAGCCGAACTCCAGGTCGAGGCCTCCGGTGATCGCCTCGTCGGTAGAGTGCACACCGCCCCAATCCGAGATTACGGCACCGTCGAAGCCCCACTCCTGCTTCAATATTCTGTTCAGCAGACGGTCGTTATGGCAGGCATAGGTGCCACGATAGAGGTTGTACGAGCCCATGATGCTCCACGCCTTGCCTCGGGTGACGGCAGCTTTGAAGGCGGGGAGGTATATCTCGTAGAGGGCGCGGTCGCTCAAATCTACGTCGACGGTGTGGCGGTGCAGCTCCTCGTTGTTCAGCGCATAGTGCTTGACACAGGCGGCTACGCCCTGCTGCTGCACACCTTGGATGTAGGGCACGACCATCTCGCCGGCGAGGTAGGGATCCTCGCCCATATACTCGAAGTTACGGCCACAGAGCGGCGTGCGGTAGATGTTGACACCGGGGCCCAGCAGCACATCCTTGTCGCGGTAGCGTGCCTCCTCGCCAATCGAGATGCCGTAGAGCTCGGCCATTTCGCGGTTCCATGTGGCAGCCAGAGCTGTCAGGGCGGGGTAGGCTGTGCATGAGTCGTTGGTCCAGCGTGCCTGCTCCCACTCATCCCACAGCACCTCGGGGCGTATGCCGTGAGGGCCGTCGGTGCACCACAGCTCGGCAATGCCGAGGCGGGGAGCTCCGGGTGCCGAGAACTTCGACTGCGCATGGATGATGGCTATCTTCTCGCGGAGGGTCATGCGGCTTAAGGCATCCTCCACACGCTCCTCGATAGGCGCATCGGGGTCGAGGTATATGGGGCGTGTTGTACGCTGGGGTGTGGCGGCTATGGCAACGATGGTTGCGCTGATGGTCACCAAAAGGAGTAGAAATCTTCTCATACTATATTATGTTTTATATGTTGCGAGTCATGCGGGTGGCTCTCCCGACACAAAGTTACGAAAAAAGATGGATAATATCAACCCGTGGGGTGCTATTTTCCGAGGATGAGCCTATCGCCCTGATAGGCCGCGACCGTCGCCATGCGGTTGATGAGCATCTGGTGCAGGAGATCGGGCTTGATGCCTCCGAGGGGCGAGTGCAGGATAAGATGGCGGGGTGCCATGGTGAAGAGCCGCTCGACGGCAATCGAACTATCGAGGTGGCGCAGGATGGCGATTAAGAGGTCGATATATCGCTCGGGTGTGTAGTTGCGAAGCATAAACCTCTCGGGGTGCTGACGGTACTCCTCGGCCATGGGCGTGCCACGATATAGTTGCAACTGGTGTAATTTTATTGTGTTAAGCCCCAGTGAGTTAATGTCGGCAATGCTGCCGATGATATGCTCCTCATCCTCGTTGGGAAGGCCGATTATGAAGTGTGCACCGACATCTATCTGTCGTTCGGCCGTGAGGCGCACCGCCTCGCGTGCCGTTGCGAAGGTGTGGTGACGATTTACATGGCGCAGTGTGGCATCCGATGTGGACTCGATGCCATACTCCACAGCGACGTAGTGGCTATGGGATATATGCTCCAAAAGATCGAGCTTTTCGGAACTGATCGTATCTGGGCGTGTGCCTACGACAATACCCCCTATGGCGGGGTGCGACAGAGCCTCGTGGTAGAGCCTTTCGAGCTGCTCTATGGGTGCATGGGTGTTGCTACCCGACTGAAAATATGCAAGATATCTATCGGCCTTGCGCCCTCGTGACAGGTGAAACGCTATGGCGTGGTCGATCTGTTGGGTGATGCCCTCATATATGCGGCTGTAGCTCGGCGAAAAAGCCTCGTTAAGACAAAACGTACAGCCTCCCGTGGCGAGTGTGCCGTCGCGGTTGGGACACCCCAGGCGGGCATCTATCGCGAGCTTCTGCACACGCCCTCCGAGACGGTGGCGCATGGCCGTGCCATAGTCGTTATATGGCAGTGCGGAGTCCATATCAGAGGTCGGAGAGTCGTGCTACGGGGGCCACGTCGAGTGAGCTGATCTCGCCATTGAGGTAGCGGTAGTAGCCCGCGGTGGCGATCATCGCCGCGTTGTCGGTGGTGAACTTCAGCTCGGGCAGGAAGCATCGCCAACCGCGTCGGCGACCCGCCTCGGTGATGCCGTCGCGCAGTCCCGAGTTTGCCGACACGCCTCCGGCAATGGCTATATCCTTGATACCTGTGGCCTTCGATGCCTTGATGAGCTTGTCGAGGAGTATCTCGACGATGGTGCGCTGCAGCGAGGCGCAGAGGTCGGCCTTGTGTCGCTCCACAAAGTCGGGATCCTGCTTCACGGCATCGCGCAGCGTGTAGAGGAACGAGGTCTTAAGGCCCGAGAACGAGTAGTCGAACTCGCCCTCAACGTGGGGCTTGGCAAACTTGAAGGCGTGGCTGTCACCCTCCTTTGCCAGACGGTCGATGATGGGGCCTCCGGGGTAGGGTAGTCCCATCACCTTGGCGCACTTGTCGAAGGCCTCGCCGGCGGCATCGTCGATGGTGGTGCCGATGATCTCCATCTCGGTGGGTGAGTCGACCCTCACGATCTGTGTGTGGCCACCGCTCACCAGCAGACACAGGAACGGAAAGTCGGGGTGGGGCAGCTCCCTGTCGGGCAGGTCGACAAAGTGTGACAGGATATGTCCCTGGAGGTGGTTGACCTCGACCAGGGGGATGTTGTTTGCGATGGATAGGCCCTTGGCAAAGGATACACCCACAAGCAGCGAGCCGAGCAGACCGGGACCGCGTGTGAAGGCTATGGCATCGACTTTGTCGATGGTCGTACCGGCCTCCTTGAGTGCTGTATCCACCACGGGGATGATGTTCTGCTGGTGGGCGCGTGAGGCGAGCTCCGGAATGACACCGCCATACTTTTGATGTACTGCCTGTGAGGCAATTACATTCGACAGAAGGGTGCGATTGCGGATCACGGCGGCCGAGGTATCGTCGCACGATGACTCTATGCCAAGGATTGTAATGTCCATAAATGAACTCTTTTTTAAAGTTTTTTTTCTATTTATATAGAAAAATTATTACATTTGTAGGTTAATTGCACCGAAGTGCTCATAAGTTTCAATGCGCAAAGTTATAAAAATATTGGCAATAGTGCTATCGACCATCGTTTTGTTGTCGATATTTTTGCCTGTGTTTGTAGCTCTGCTGCTCTCGGTGAACTCCATCCAGAACTATGTTGTCGACCGCGCCGCGACCTTCGCCACGGAGTACCTCGGCACGAAGGTGAGCATCGGCCATATAGACATTGACCTCTTGTCGCGCGTGCGAGTGTGCGACTTCTACGTCGAGGACCCCGAGCAAGATACGCTTTTGTACGCGCGCGAGGTGAAGGCGCGCTTCACGGGCTTCAACATAGCCCGCGATGGACTGCGTATATCGGATGCCGATGCTACGGGTGCCGAGATACACCTCAAGGAGATGGCCTCGGGCGAGATCAACATCCGCCCCGTGGTGCTGCGCCTTACCAACCCCGAGGGTGGCAAGGGCAACTTCAAGCTATACATCGACCATATCCACGCCTACGATACCCGCTTTAAGTATGAGCGACAGCAGCACCGTGATCCGATCTACGGCATCGACTACTACGATATGGATGTGCGAGGCATCAACGCCTGCCTAAAGGACTTCGCTGTTGTCAAGAGCAAGGTCTGGGGCGACATCGTGGAGCTCTCGGCCGAGGAGAAGAGCGGCTTCAGGCTGGATGACCTCACCGGCTACTTCTTCGTCGACAAGGGCATCATACGCTTCGACAACTTCCGCGTTCAGACCGATAAGTCGCTTATCTACCTGCCCCGCATGGCTATCGAGGGTGGCAGCTGGGAGTGCTACAAGCACTTTATCGACGATGTGAAGCTGACGGGTCGTGTGGAGCGCACCGAGCTCTCGACCGACGACCTCGGATACTTCGCTCCGGGGCTGCGCGACTGGAATACGACGATACGCAACGGCGAGGCTACCTTCGAGGGTGTGGTGCGTGACTTCTCGGGAGTGCTGCACAACGCCGACATAGGCAGCGAGAGCTACGCCCGTGCCACCTTCCGCATCACGGGCCTGCCCGAGTGGCGCACGGCAAACTATGTGGTCGGTGTGGAGGAGGTGCACACCACCTCACAAGATGTCGTCGACATAGTGCGAGGTGTGACGGGTGGCGAGCTGCCCGAGGGTGTTGTCAGCATCATTGGCAATGCCCATCGTCTGGACTTGCGAGGTACGTTTGGCGGTAGGCTCGATGCCTTCCATGTTGTGGGCAACCTGCTCACGGGGTGTGGCAATCTCTCGGCCGATGTCGATATCAACCGCCGTGGCAAGGGCTACAACTTAAGTGGTGTGGTCAGCAGCTCGGCCCTGCATCTGGGTCAGCTGCTCGACATCAAGAGCCTCGGACGTCTCAATTCGCGAATCGTGGCTACGGGATATGTGGGAGGCGGTGAGCTGACGGCCGAGGGCAACGCCGCGGTTGAGAGCCTCGACTTTGGCGGCTACCGCTACCAGGATATAGATATTAAGGGCACGGTTAACAATGGCGAGTACTCGGCAGTGGTCAACTCGCACGACCGCAACCTCGACTTCGACCTCTTTGCCGCGATCAACCTGCAGGAGCAGCTGAACGAGTACGACCTGTCGCTGTCGCTGAACCATGCCGACCTGCATGCGCTGGGCATCAACCGCCGCGACTCGGTGTCGGTGCTCTCGGCGATGGTGGGTCTGCGTGCCCATGGAGCATCGCTCGACGAGATGGATGCCGAGATAAGCATCGCCGACATAGACTATGAGTATCCGGCCGATGTGCTGGAGTCGGATCGTCTGGTGCTGGAGATGAGCAGCAGCGAGGAGTCGAAGTGGGTGGGCGTAGACTCCGAGTTCTTCGACATACAGTTCCAGAGTCGCTCGACATACCGCGAGATTATCGACTACCTGCAAAACTCGCTTAAGATGTACATCCCGCTGCTCTACGACACCTCGTCGGAGTATGCCGGTGCGAGTGGCGGTGTGGGCTTCTCGAACGACTACTCGATGCTTAAGCTGCGCGCCAAGGAGAATATCAACCTGCTCATGGCTGCCGTGGCGGGCGGTGTTATGGTCGCCCCCGAGACCGAGCTCAACATGATGTTCAGCCCACGCAGCAACCTTATCTCGATGAATGCCCACAGCGAGGCTCTGGAGTATAACGGACTGATAATGGCCAATGCCGAGATTGATGTGAACAATCGCAGCGACTCGCTATCGCTGTGGGTCAACTCCTCGGGTGTATATATGGGCTCGCGTCTGCTGATGCCCAACTTCTCGGCCACGGGAGGTGCTCGCGAAAACCGCGTCAGCCTCACGGCCGGCTTCCGTGACCGCAGCGACGAGCAGTCGGGTATGTTGGGCCTCAGTGCCAAGTTCAGCCGCAATGCCCGCACCAACCGCCGCTCGATACATGTCGACATCACCCCGTCGCACTTCACCACCGCCACACAGCAGTGGAAGCTCTCGTCGAGGGGTATCGACATCGACTCTTCGCGTATCAGCATACGTCAGTTCCGCATTGCCCGCCCCGAGCAGCAACTCGTCATCGACGGTGTGGCCTCGCGCTCGCGTGAGGACTCGATACGTCTTACGCTTCAGAACTTCGACCTTGCACCCCTCTCGGCCTTTGTCGAGAAGATAGGCTACCACTTCGAGGCCCGCTCCAACGGCTATGCCTCCGTGAAGTCGGCCCTGCAGGGTCAGGAGATCGAGGCGCACATAGACCTCGACTCGATAAGGGTCAACGGCATTGAGGCACCGCCACAGCTTATCACCTCGAACTGGGACTTCGATCAGAACCGTGCCCGAGTGCTCATCCAGGATCGTAAGTCGCGCGACACGGTCATCCGAGGCTACTACCAGCCCTCGGGCAACCGCTACTACGCCCGTGCCAAGATGGATCGTGTCAAGCTGGAGCTTATATCGCCCTTCCTGAAGGGTATCGTGTCGGATATCGAGGGTAAGGCCGATGTCGATGTCAACATTGTGGGTCAGGGACGTCAGGCTACGCTCAATGGCAAGGCCTCGGTGGACTCGATAGGTGCCTCGGTGGACTACCTCGGTGTGCGCTATGCGGCACCGCGCGGTGAGCTCAAGGTGCTCGATAACCACATCCTCGCCGACCGCATACCTGTCTACGACAAGTCGGGTAACGAGGGCCACTTCTCGCTCGACTTAAGTCTGGAGCACCTCTCGAATGTGACCTACGACATCGATATCGACGTGAACAAGATGCTGGTGCTGGATACCGACTCGAAGGATAACGACCTCTTCTATGGCCATGTCTACGCCTCGGGCTCGGCATCGTTCAGGGGCGACAAGCGAGGTATGAAGATGGATATCGAGGCCTCGAGCGACGATAACTCGCGCTTCTTCATGCCGCTGTCGGGTAAGTCGGATGCCTCGTATGCCGACTTTGTGAAGTTCCGCACGGCGGAGGTCGAGCAGGCCGACACGTCGGACTACCTCACCCGTCGTATGATGGCCTACGAGCGCAGACACCGACCCGTAAATGCCGTGGGTAGCGTGATGGATATAGACATGACCTTCAACGTGCTGCCCAATGCCGAGATACAGCTTGTCATCGACCCCACGGTGGGTGACGTGATCAAGGCCAAGGGCTCGGGACAGCTCACCATGCACGTTGTGCCCAAGGCCAACATATTCGAGATGCGTGGCGAGTATCGCATCACCGAGGGAACCTACCTCTTCACGTTGCAGAATATATGGAATAAGAAGTTTACCGTCGAGCCCGGCTCGTCGATACTCTGGACGGGAGATCCGCTGGGGGCACAACTCAATATCGATGCGGTCTACAGCCTCAAGGCCTCGCTGAAGCCTCTGCTCGGCAACTCGTTGCAGGGCATCGACATGTCGCGTGCCGTGCCTGTGGACTGCTACATCAAGCTCACCGACCAGCTGATGTCGCCCACGGTGACCTTTGATGTTCAGGTGCCCAACGTAGCACCCGAGATACAGACCGTCATACAGTCTACGCTGAACGACCAGCAGGCCATCGCCACGCAGATGTTCTGGCTGCTGGCCGCCAATACCTTCTCGGCCGAGGATACGGGAGCTATGGGTGCCTCGCTCTCTGCCACGACGGGCTTCGAGCTGCTCTCCAACCAGTTGAGCAACTGGCTGTCGGGCGACAACTACAATATCGTGCTGCGCTACCGCCCGCGCACCGAGCTTACGGGTGACGAGGTGGACTTCGGCTTCTCGAAGGCACTGTTCAACAACCGACTGCTCGTCGAGCTGGAGGGTGGTTATCTGTCGGATGCCTCGATGCAGGCCACCGAGAATGCCTCGAACTTCGTGGGTGAGGTCTTTGTCACATACCTCATAGACCCCGATGGCTCGTTCCGCTTCAGAGGCTTCTCGCAGACCATCGACCGCTATGGCGAGAACCAGGGTATGCAGGAGCATGGCGTGGGATTGTACTATAGCGAGAGCTTCAACACCTTTGGCGAGCTGGGTCGCAGCATCAAGCAGACCTTTGTCAACGAGGAGCGTGCCCAGAGGCGCAAGCAACGTCAGGCCGAGCGGCGTGCACGCCGTGAAGATAGACGCAATAGCGAGGGTGTGGCCACGGAGCCAGACCCGCAGGAGTAGAGAATGAAGAACAAAACAAAATTAATAAACATTCAGAGACTATGATTAAACTGTTGACTACTACCACGGCTACGGCTGTGGAGGGTGCCGAGATGGTTGAGGCACCTATCGATTCGCTCGCCATGGCCGAGCAGCTTGCAGCCCAGGCTGCCGAGGCTTCGACCGAGAACCTCTCTATCGGCTTCTGGGACCTCTTCCTTGGTGGAGGCTGGCTGATGTGGGTGCTGGTGCTGCTTGCCGGCATCATGATCTTCATCTTCGTGGAGCGTTTCCTGGCTATCCGCAAGGCTACGACCATCGACCCCAACTTCATGAACCGCATCCGCGACTATATCTCGGAGGGTAACATAGCTGCGGCTATCGACCTCTGCCGTCGCACCGACTCGCCCGTGGCCCGCATGATTGAGAAGGGTATCGAGCGTATCGGCCGCCCCATGGGTGATATACAGAACGCTATCGAGAATGTGGCT
Organism: uncultured Alistipes sp.; assembly: GCA_937880705.1. The sequence goes on along the minus strand of CALGRZ010000001.1, from coordinate 2,811 downwards.
AATGTCGAGGTTGCCAAGCTGGAGACGGGTCTGCCTACGCTGGCTACCATCTCGGGTGGTGCTCCCATGATCGGTTTCTTGGGTACGGTAGTAGGTATGGTGCAGGTCTTTATCGACATGTCGGCCAACCCCTCGGGCGGTATCGAGTTGCAGCAGCTCTCGGCAGGTATGTATGTGGCGATGGTCACCACCGTGGGTGGTCTTATCGTGGGTATCCCCGCCTACTTCGCACACAACTATCTCGTGGCCCGTATCGAGAAGCTGGTGTTCCGCATGGAGGCCACCACAATCGCCTTTATGGATATCCTGAACCAGCCTGTACAGAAATAGTTAAACGAAGCGAGAAGTTATGGCAATTAAACGCAGTTCAAAGATAAGCTCGTCGTTCTCGTCGTCGTCGATGACCGACTTGGTGTTCCTGCTCTTGATATTCTTCATCCTGGCCACCACGCTTATCAACCCTAACAATGCAGTGCGCCTTACGCTGCCCTCGTCATCGAGTCAGGAGGGTGACCCCTCGGTGATATCGCTCTCGGTGGTGGGTGATGCCTCGAGCGAGTCGGGCTACCTCTACACGATCAATGGCCGTGAGGAGTATGCCGAGCTTACCGAGGTGGCCGGAGCCCTGCGCCTGCACTACGACAAGTACAACGATCGCCCCGAGGAGGAGCGTCCCTACATCTCGTTGCGCTGTGACGAGAAGGTCACCGTCGACGCTCTTGTCGAGATAATAGACCTCACGCGCGAGCAGAAGTATAAGATGGTGCTTGCAACCAAAGATAAACGATAATGGAGTACTACGATCCCATAGACCATACGTCGAGACGCTATGCCGCAGTGGTGACACTTGTGGTGATGGCTCTGTGGGCGGTGCTCATGGGCCTTATCTCGGTTGAGGTGCACCCCGTTGATGTCGCCGAGCCGCCGTTGGAGATCCTCTTTGAGGAGGAGCCCGAGGTTGAGGAGCCCAAGATGCGCGAGGTGCAGAGTGCCCCCACGGATCAACGCCGTGACCGTGCCCCTGCCCATGTCGAGAAGGCCCCCACGCAGAGCTCCGTGCAGACTTCGGGCGAGGCCGAGCGCACCCAGACCATCAACCCCAATGCGCTGTTCAAGCCCACGGTGGGCAATAGTGCCGAGGAGGTGCCCCAGGGTAACCGTCTGGCACCCGAGGGGGCAGCGGAGAGCAACCGTGGCGAGGGTGCGGGCTACAACCTTCAGGGTACCGATCAGCTCGATGCCGGCCTTCAGGGCCGTGGCTTAAGAGAGGGTCTGCCCAAGCCGGCCACGACGTTCAACACCTCGGGTACGGTGGTGGTCTACGTCACGCTCGATGCCGAGGGCAATGTGACCTCGGCCGAGGTGCGCCAGCAGGGCACTACCACGCAGGACCCCACGCTGCGCCGTCTGGCTGTCGAGGCTGCCCGCAAGGCGAAGTTCCGTGCCAGCAGCCGCCTCTCGCAGGGTGGTACGATAACCTATAAATTTAACTTGAGATAGTGATGATAAGATCTATTGCACTGCTTCTGGCCTTGGTGCTTGCCCCTATGTGGGGTGTTGCGCAGGAGCCGACAAACGATATCGCCTTCTCGACAAATGTCATTGACCTGGGCACGCTCTCGCGCAAGGATGCTCGGCAGGTTGTCGAGGTGGAGTACACCAACGTGGGCGATAAACCTCTGGTACTGCTCGAGGTGCGCACGTCGTGCAGCTGTACCCATATCAAGTATGACCGTCGTAAGCTCATGCCGGGCGAGAAGGCCTCGATGACCATCACGATGGACCCGTCGAAGGCCCCCGAGGGTAGCTTCTACCGCGTGCTTCAGGTTACGTCAACGGCACCCGGAGTGCGCAACATCACGCTCAAAGCTCAAATAATCTAAAAGACCTAAATACAATGAACGTAGCACGTTTGACCTTTAATCCTATTCAGGAGAATACCTACATTGTGTGGGACGATAGCAAGGAGTGCATCATCATCGACGCCGGTAACTTCTCGGCCAAGGAGGATGCTATGCTCACGGACTTTCTCAACAACCACTCGTTGAAGCCCGTCATGGCTGTCAACACCCATGGCCACTTCGACCATGTTATGGGTGTGGGCTACCTCAAGCAGACCTACGACATACCCTTTGCCTGCTCGTCGAAAGATCAGTTTTTAGTCGATACCGCCGAGCAGAGCGGTATGATGTTTGGCGTTAAGTGCGCTCCGGTGCCCGCCATAGATGTGGATCTGGACAAGCTCGAGGAGATACACTTCGGCAATACCACGCTCAAGGTTATCAAGACCCCGGGCCATACCCCCGGCCATGTGTCGCTCTATAACGAGGAGCACAAGATACTCTTCACGGGCGACACCCTCTTCCGCGAGAGCATCGGCCGTACCGATCTGCCCGGAGGTGACTACTCGTGGATCATGCGCTCGATACTCGAGCAGCTGCTGCCGCTGGGTGACGACGTGGTCTTCTACTCGGGCCATGGCGATAAGTCGGATCTGGGCCACGAGGCTATCTACAACCCCTTTGTCACGGAGGTGCTCAACAACGAGATTAACTATAAAGGCTAACGATATAGGAGTATGCGTATAGATATCATTACGGTTGTCCCCGAGCTGCTGGCCTCGCCCCTGAACGAGTCTATCCTGAAGCGTGCGCAGGAGTCGGGCCATGCCGAGATTTATGTGCACAACCTGCGCGACTACACCGATGATAAGCGTCGCACGGTCGACGACTACCCCTTTGGTGGCGAGGCGGGTATGGTCATGAAGATTGAGCCCGTCTATCGTTGCATCGAGAAGCTAAAGAGTGAGCG